>DATNCU010000606.1:0-10743 GCA_035607145.1 Thermoanaerobaculia bacterium | reverse complement strand
CGTCACCTCGTCACCCGACTGGCCGCTGCCGCCGCCGCCGAACTCGGCGAGCTCGGGATGGACGTAGACGAAGGCGAGACGATCGGGGCTGGGGTCGGCGCGCTCGCACAGCCACGGGCGCGCGCCGTCGATCTCGAGTCGCAGCGTCGAGAGGTGCCGCACCTCACGCGCGTAGAGGCCGGAGAGCGCGTCGTTGCCGCACTCGCCGCTGCCGTCGGTCACCAGCAGCGTCGAGCCGAGCCACGCCGCCGGCGATTCGAGGCGCACCGCAGCATCGCAAACGGCGGTGCGGCTCGCCGCGCCACCCGCTCGATCGAGCTCTCGCACCGCCTCCCCACCACGAGCCGCATCGCCGCGCCGCGCACCGCGTGACCGCGGCGCGCCGCCGTTGCGCGAGGGATCAGCCACGGCGCCTCCGCAACCACAGCGCTCCCGCCGCCGCTGCCACACTGCCGGCGACCGCGGCGAGCAGCGGCCGGTGCGTCGCCATCCACAGCTGCGGGCTGCGCGTGACCGCGCGGTCGTCGAAGCGCCCGTGCGCACCCTGCTCGCCGGCGACCGGTTGCCACAGGTTCGCCGGGCGCGACGGCGAGTCGGGCTCCGGCGCGAGCTGCCCCTCCCACGCCTTGCGCGCGAGGTAGCGGTCGGCGAGCCCCGGCAGCAGCCGCTGCGCCCACAGCGCCGCCACCGTCGGGCCGCCGACGTAGAGCTGCCGCGGCGCGCGGTCGAGCGCCCACAGGATCGCCTTCGCATCCACCTCGGGCTGGTAGATCGGATCCGGCGGCGCCGGCCGGCCCGGAAGGCGGTTCGCCACCCAGTCGAACTGCGGTGTGTTGGTTGCAGGCAGATGCACGCTGGTGAGGCGCACGCGGCTCTTGTCGTGCAGCAGCTCGCAGCGCAGCGAATCGGTGAAGCCGAGCACGGCGTGTTTCGCCGCGCAATACGCCGACTGCAGCGGGATGGCGCGATAGGCGAGCCCCGAGCTCACCTGCAGGATGGTGCCGCGGTCCCGCGCCCGCATGCGACGGAGCGCCGCGAGCGTGCCGTGCACAACACCGAGATAAGTGACCGCGGTAACGCGCTCATACTCGGCGGCCGTCATCTCGCTAATCGGCGAGAAGACGCTGAGCATGGCGTTGTTGATCCACGCCTCGATCGGCCCCAGCTCGTCTTCGACCCGGCCTGCCGCCGCCTCCACCGCCGCGGCGTCGGCGACATCGAGCGGCAGCACCAGCGCGCGGCCACCGAGCTCCTCCACCTCGCGCGCCGTCGCCTCCAGCCGTTCGACGCCGCGCGCGATCAGCCCGATCCACGCGCCGCGGCGCGCCAGCTCGCGCACCGTGGCGCGGCCAATGCCGGCGGAAGCGCCGGTGACAACCACCACGCGGTCGGCCCACGAGCGGCTCATGGCTGTGGCGGCAGCAGTCCGCGTGCCAAGGGACCGGCGCAGCTCTCGCTACACGTAGCCGAGCGAGCGCAAGTTGCGCAGGTACTCGTCGCTTCCGGCCGCGGCACCGCCTTCGACCTCCCGGCGCCCGTAGCCCGGCACGACGGCGGGCGGTGCGGGCCAGCGGCAGACGCCGAGCGGTGCCGTCAGCTCGCCACTCTGCGGCAGGCCTGCAGCGCGGAACAAACCCGAGGCCAATTCGGCTGGACGAACCTTTGCGGTGCTCTCGGTGCCGGTCGCCGTTGCGTCGCCGGCGCGAGTCCCGCAGGCGTCGCGTCGCCACAGCAGCGCGCGGCCTTCGCCGCCGCCGCGACGGCCGGGATCGACGACCACCAGCACCGTGCCCCAGTCGCCGCCCGCCAGCAGGTCGCGCAGCAGGCGATCGGCCGCCTGCAGCTCGGCCTCCATCAGCTCGGCGAAGGCGATCTCGCCGCCCTGCCAGCCGTCCGCAGCGATGTCCACCGCCGGCAGGTAGAGCGCCGCAACGCGCGCCTGCCGTGCATCGCGCGCGAATGCGTCGCGGTAGAAACGCTCCGGCAACAGCGCGCGCTCGCCGAGTTGCGTTGCCACTTCGGCGGGAAGCGCCGCACGAGCGATCGCGAGCGCCGCCTCGTCGCGCACCGCCGCGACGCGCTGCCGCAGCTCCTCGATCTCCTTCTCGCGCGACACCGGCGCCACGGCGCCCGCCGCGCCCTGCGCCAACAACTGATAACCGCCGTGCGCCACCACCAGCCCGGGCGACGGGCTTGCGGGGTAAGTCCCCCACCAGTCCACCGCCACCACCGGCGCGCCGCCACGCCCCACCAGCTCCCAGAACGCGAACGCGCTGCGCCGGTTCGACAACAGCGGCCGCTGCCGAGCGAGCCCGAGCGGCCGCGCCACCTCCGCCCAATACCAGCGGAACGGCCCGTTGACGGCCAGCGCCGTCTCCATCCCCGCCGGCCGAAAGCTGTCCACCGCCGCGACGCCGTGCAGCGGGCTCGGCAGCCCCGTCGCCACCGTCGTCCAGAACGCCGCCGGCGGCTCCTCGGCATCGCGCGCGTAGCGCAGCGTCGCGCCGCCGTCGCGAGCGAGACCGGCGAGCGCCGGCAGCGCCCCACGCTTGAGCAGGTAGTCGAGCTCCCCCGGCAGCACGCCGTCGATACCGAGAAGCAACACCCGCTCGCCACGCACCGTCGGCAAGAACCCCGCCGCCACCACCGGCGGCCGCCCCGCGGCCACCGCCGCCGGCAACGCCACCAACGCCAGCGCCACCAACGCCACCGCCGGCAACAGGTATCGCCGCACATGCAACCGCCGCCGCGGCGCCCGATCCGTCAATCGAATCGCCAGCGCCAGCAGCCCCTGGTAGAGCAACCGGCCGAGCAGGTACGCGGCCCCGGCGCCGCCCAATCCCAACAGCACCACCGACAGCAGCGGCAACGGCGCCAACAACTCGCGCCCGCGCCACAACACCCAAGCCAGCAGCCCGACGCCGCCGGCGATCCCCACAGCCAAGCTCAACGAATCAATCCGCAAAGCCGGCCGCAACCGCAGCAACGCCGCCAGCACTCCCGCCAACACCAAGAACGCCACGCCAACCACCAGCGCCGACACCGGCAACAAGTGCAACACCAACACCGCAAGGTCCAACGGCGCACTCGCAAGCGGCGGGTTCCACGCCAACAGCAGCAACGCGCCCCCAACCGCCGCCAACGCCCCGCCAAGCAGCCCCAGCTTCGCCGCCAGCACGATCACCGTCGCCCCCACCCGCTCCGGCCGCAGCGCGTCCTGCAGCAAATACCTCTCGACGCGATGCGACAAATAACCGAGCCGCTGCAGCTCCGCCCGCACCGCTTCTACCTCCGCGGGAGTCGCAACGTGCCGAGTCATGAAGCGCCGAGCTTACCCGCGGCGACGCAAGGCCATCCGTGATGCCGCCACATCGAGATCGCTTCGTCGCTTCGCTCCTCGCGATGACGGGGCGTCCAGCGGGCGCGCCGCTACAGGTCGCTTAAAGTCCACGCGTGCAGGCGGGTGTCCAGCGGATCCGGGAGCCGCCGCGGCGGGACCTCTCGGAGGCGCTTCGCGACTGTGGCGTCATCACGAGCGTTGCGGCGCCGGAGAGTGGAGGGGCGCCCTCTTGCTCCCGCCAGGCACTGTAGGCGCCCCGGTCCCGCGGCGGCGGCTCCCGGATCCGCTCCGCACCCGCCGACCGGAAAGTCGCCGGCGCGCGTCTAACGCTTCCGATCCCGCACCACCACCGCCAACGCTCGCAATACCTCGGCCTTCGCGCCCAGCGGCTCCAACCCATCCACAGCAAAAGCCAACAACTCCGCCGCCAACCCCTGCGCCCCCTCGACCCCCAGCAACTTGACGAATGTCACCTTAGCCTCGTCCTTGCGCACGTCCTTGCCGATCACCTCGGCCTCGCCCATAACGTCCAGCAGATCGTCAGTGATCTGAAACGCCAGCCCCAGGTTCTTCGCGTACCGCGTCACCAACTCGAGCTCGCGCCGCTTCGCATCTGCCGCCATCGCCCCCAGCTCCGCCGCCGCGATGAACAACGCCCCGGTCTTGTGGCTGTGGATGTACTCCAACCGCTCCAAGTCCAGCGACTCCCCGCGGCTCTCGAGATCCAAAGCCTGCCCACCGATCAACCCCTCCGTCCCCACAGCCGCCGCCAGGTGATGCGTCAAATCAGCCGCCGTGTAACGCGACAACCCCAACCGCTGCCCCGCCTCCGCCACCAGCGCAAACGCGCGGTTCAGCAGCCCGAACGCCGCCAGCAGCGCCACGTCCTCGCCGAACTCCAGATGCACCGTCTGCCGCCCGCGCCGCAGCCGCGCGTCGTCCATCGCCGGCAGGTCGTCGAGCACCAGCGAGCAGGCGTGCACCATCTCCACCGCGCAAGCGACGTCCACCACCTCGTCGCGACGGCACCCCAGCATCTCCGCCACCGCCAAGGTCAGCACCGGCCGCACGCGCTTGCCCGGTCCGGTGAGCGCGTACACCATCGCCGAGTGCACCCGCTCGGGGCGCCGGTCGGCCGCCGGGAGCAGCGCCGGCAGGCGCTGGTCTACGCGCTCGCCGAGGGCCCGCAGCCGCTCGCCAAGCGCTGCCGCGAGCCCTGCCTCGTCGCTACTTGAACGACGCCACCGCCGAAGCTTCGTCGTCGTAGACCTCGAAGACGGTGATCAGCTGCGTGATCTGCAGGATGTCGTTGACCTTCGGGGGCAGCCCCACCAGCTTGAGCTTGCCGCCGCGGTGGGCGACGCTGGTGTAGGCCGAGACCAGCTCGCCGACGCCGGCCGAGTCGATGGTGGTGACCCCCTGCAGGTTGAGCAGGATGTCGCGCGCGCCGCCGCCCAGCGCCACCTGCACCGCGTCGCGGATCGCCACGTCGCCGACCCCGATGGTGATCTTCCCCGTCACGTCCAGGACGGTCACGTCCCCCACCTGGCGCTGTCTGATGTTCATGTCCTCGTCTCCTCCTCGCCACGCGGCGCGCTGGCCGCCTTGATCCGCTTGCGCAACACCACCTCGGTGCCGCCGCCGGCGCCGAAACGGTACTCCACGTTATCCATCAGGCTTCGCATGTAGAAGATCCCCCGCCCGCCCGGCCGCAGCAGGTTCTCGGGCGCCAGCGGGTCGGCGACGGTGGCGGGGTCGAAGCCCTGCCCCTCATCGCGCACTGCCACCTCGACGGCGCCGTCGTCCACCCGCACCTCGACCTCGACCTGCTTGCTGGGGTCGCTGCCGTTGCCGTGCTTGATGGCGTTGGCCACCGCCTCGCGCACCGCCAGGCCGATCCAGTGGCGGTCGTCCTCGCCGAGCTCGAGCCGGCGCAGCAGATCCTCGACGACCGCCTGTACGAGCTCGATGTTCTCGAACCGGCTGGCCACCGCAAGGTAGGCCTCGGGCTCTGCGACGGGCATAGGGCCCGCCGATAGTAACAGCGAAGCCGGGCCGCGATTCGGCGCGGCCAAGTGGTCAGGTGCATGAAGGCCCATCGCGGTGCTCACCACGGCCAAGCTCCATGCCCGGCGAGCAGCGCCGCCACCGGCCCCAGCGTCTTGGCGCCCTGCGGCCACTGGCGCAGCGCCCACGGGATGAGGATGAGCAGCTGCACGGCGTCGAACAGGAAATGCGCCGCCACCGCCGGCCAGAGGTTCTGCCGCCACCACACCAGGCCGGCGAAGACGAACGACAGGATGCTGACGCCGACGAGCAGGAACGGCTGGTCGTACGAGAGGTGCGCCAGCACGAAGAGCAGCGTCGAGACGCCGATGCCCACCCGCGGCTGCAGGAAGCCGCGGAAGAACAGCTCCTCGACGAGGCCGGCGGAGAGCGCCAGCGCCACCTTGAGCCCCGCCGGCAGCCCCGCGATCCACACGATCAGCGGCGGCGGCTGCTGCGGCAGCAGGTTCTCGCCGCCGAAGGCGTAGAGCGTCCCCACCACCGCCAGCATGCAGAGCAGCAGCAGCGGCCAGACCAGCAAGCCCAGACCGAAGCCGATCCCCGTCTCGACCAGCGGCCGCTTCGTCGCGAGCCCCAACTGGCGTCCGACGACGCGCCACCAGCTCACACCACCGAGCGGCTCGCCGGCGAAGCCGAGCAGCAGCCAGACCAGCAGGGCGGCGATCAGCATGCCGTGGAGCGAGAACAGCCGCGCCGGTGGGATGCTCGCCGGCATCGGCTCGCGCTCGAGCCCGACCAGGCCGAGCGCCGCGAAGACGCCGACGTAGAGCACGGCCGCCACCACCAGCGAGCCGGCAATGCGGCGCCAGGGCTCGCGAAAGCCCGGCGGCAGGAGGCCGCGCGTGGCGGTGAGCTGGTCCACCGCCGTGGCGCTGACCAATGCCAGCACCAGCGGGCCGAGCAGACGCAGGGGCTCCAACCCTCAGGGCTCCTGCGCGCTCGCCGAAGGAGGCAGCACGAGCACCGGGCACGAAGCGTGGCGCAGCACGCTCTCCGCCGTGCTGCCCATGAAGGCGTGGCGGATGCCGCTGCTGCCGTGCCGTGCCAAGACGATCAAGTCGACGCCGATGTCGGCGGCCACCGCCACGATCTCGTGCCGCGGGCGGCCGCGCACCACCAGCTTCTCGACGCCGCTGGCGAGAGCGGGCGCCCCCTGCAGCAGCTCATCCATGTGGTGCAGCGCGCGCTCGCGCATCGACTTGTAGAACTCCTCGTTGGGGTGGTCCCAGGCGAAGAGCTCGGGGTAGGGGAAGCTGTCCTCGACCACGGTGAGCAGCGCCACCGCGGCGCCGGTGGCGGCAGCCACCGCCATGCCGTACTCCAGCGCGCGCCGGGAGTCGTCCGAGAAGTCGAGCGGGATGAGCAGCTTCTTGCACGGAAACGCGGTGGTCATCGAGGCCCCCGGAATGGTGTCGGTGAGAGGCGAACGGCGACGGTCGGTCGAGCCGGCCGGATGCTAACAGGGAATGTCAGGCCAGCCATCCGTGGCATCCTTGCCGCCCATGAGCACGCCAACTCGGTTGCGGCGCGCCCGGCGCGCCGTTGCGCTTGCCGCGGCCTTCATCGTCGTCGTTCTCGCTCCCGTGGCCGCCGGCGCGCAGACGGCCGCGCCGCCGGCGAGCGAGCCTCACTTGGTTGAGCCCCATTTGGCCGACGTGCGCCGGCTCACCGCCGGCGGCGAGAACGCCGAGGCCTACTGGGCGCCCGACGGCAAGCAGTTGATCTTCCAGCGCACGGCACCCGAGTCCGCCGGGTCTGGCGGCTGCGATCAGATCTATCGGCTCGACCTCGCCGCCGGCGCCGACGGGGTGCCCGCGCCGGCGCTGCTCTCCTCCGGCCGCGGCCGCACCACCTGCGGCTACTTCCTCCCCGACGGCAAGCGCTTCCTCTACTCGACGACCGAGCTCGTCTCCCCTACCTGCCCGCCGCCGCCCGACCGCAGCCGCGGCTACACCTGGGCGGTGTACGACAGCTACGAGATCGTGCTCGACGAAGGCAACGGCGAGGCGCCGCGCCGGCTCACCGACAACCGCGCCTACGACGCCGAGGCGACGGTCTGCCCGCGCGACGGCTCCATCGTCTTCACCTCCGACCGCGACGGCGACCTCGAGCTCTACCGCATGGACGCCGACGGCTCGCACGTGGTGCGCCTCACCAACGCTCCCGGTTACGACGGCGGCGCCTTCTTCTCGCCCGATTGCAGCCGCATCGTCTGGCGCGCCGCGCGGCCGCAGGGCGCGGCGCTCGACGAGGCGCGCGCGTTGCTCGCCCAGCACCTCGTCAAGCCGACGAAGCTCGAGCTGTGGACGGCGCGCGCCGACGGCAGCGAGGCGCACCAGGTGACCTACCTCGGCGCCGCCTCCTTCGCGCCGTCGTTCTTCCCCTCCGGCGACCGCATCATCTTCGCCAGCAACGTCGGCGACCCGCACGGGCGCGAGTTCGACCTCTGGGCGATCGACGTCGCCGGCACGCGGCTCGAGCGCGTCACCACGGCGCCCGGCTTCGACGGCTTCCCGATGTTCTCGCCCGACGGCAAGTGGCTGGCGTTCGGCACCAACCGCTTCGTCCCCGGCGGTCACGAGACCGACGTCGCCGTGGCACGCTGGGTGGACCTGCCGCCGCGCTACCAGACGACGCCGGCCGACGGCTTCCTCGAAACGGTGCGCTGGTTCGCCGACGACGCACGTGAGGGGCGGGGCGTCGGCACCGCGGGGCTCGACGCCGCCGCGCAAGCGCTCGCGGCGGGTTTCCGCGGGCAGGGCCTCGCAGCTGGCGCGGACGGTTTCCTGCAGCCGGTGCAGGTGCCGACCGCGGTGCGCGTGGAGGCGGGAACGGCGCTGCGCGTGGACGGCCGCACGCTCGCTCACGGCAGCGACTTCGAGGTCGCCGGCTTCTCCTCGACCGGCACCGTTGCAGGCGAGGTCGTGCCGGTGGGCTACGGCATCGTCGCTCCCGAGCAGGGGCGCGACGACTACGCGGGGCTCGACTTGAAAGGCAAAGTCGCGCTCGCCCGCCGCTTCGTGCCGCCCGGCGACGCCTTTGCCGACCCCGACCTCGCCCGCCGCTTCGGCGACCTGCGCGCCAAGGCCTTCACGGCGCGCGAGCACGGCGCCGTGGCGCTGCTCGTCGTCGATCTGCCGGAACCGCAGGCGGGCCAGGACGCGCCGGAGGTCGAGGAGGCGCCGCTGCCCGGCCTGCGCGTCGAGCAGCGCAGCGATGCCGGCATCCCGGTACTGGTGCTGCGCCGCGAAGCCGGGCGCGCACTGTTCGCCGGCGAGCACAACATCGAGGCCGAGGTGCGGCTCGCGCACGAGCAGGCCGCTACCGCCAACGTCGTCGGCGTGCTCCGCGCCGGTGCCGCGGACAGCGCGAAGCCGCCGCGCGGGCCGATCGTGATCGGCGCCCACTACGACCACCTCGGCCACGGCGGCAGCTCGTCGCTCGCCCCCGAGTCGCAGGAGGTGCACAACGGCGCCGACGACAACGCCTCGGGCGTGGCGGCGCTGGTCGAGACGGCGCGCCTGCTCTCGCGTGGGGAGCCGTTGCAGCGCGACGTCTGGTTCGTCGCCTTCACCGGCGAGGAGGAGGGCCTCTTCGGCTCCACCGAATTCGTGCGTCACCCGCCGGTGGGCCTGGCGCTCGACGAGACGGTGGCGATGCTCAACTTCGACATGGTGGGCCGGCTGCGCGACAACCGCGTCAGCCTGCTCGGCGGCGGCTCGGCGCGCGAGTGGGGAGCGCTGGTCGAGGAGCCCTGCCACGAGCTCGGGCTCGACTGCCAGCTCGGCGGCGACGGTTACGGCCCTTCCGACCAGACGCCGTTCTACGCCGCCGGCATCCCGGTGCTGCACTTCTTCACCGGCGTCCACGACGACTACCACAAGCCCTCTGACGACACCGCGGCCATCAATGCCGCCGGCGGCGCCCGCGTCGCCGAGCTCGCGGCGCGCATCGTACGCGCGCTCGCGGCGCGCGAAGGCAAGCTCAGCCTGCAGCAGGTGGCGGCGCCGGCGCCGAGCAACGCCGACGTGCGCTCGTACGGCGCCTCGCTGGGCACCATCCCTGACTACGTCGGCCCGGCCGACGGCGCGCCCGGCGTGCTGCTCGCCGGCACCCGCCCGGGTGGCCCGGCCGAGAAGGCGGGCCTGCGCCGCGGCGACGTCCTCGTCGAGCTCGCCGGCACCTCGATCCGGGACGTCAACGACTTCATGTACGTCCTGCGCCGCGTCAAGCCCGGCCAGACCTCGACCGCGGTGGTGATGCGCGACGGCCAGCGCGTGACCTTCGAGGTCACCTTCGACGTCTCGCGCCGGCGCTGAGCCGGGGGCCTGCTGTACGCCCCCGACGGCTACTTGAGCCGCAGCTGGTAATTCCGCAGCTGGCTGACGGCGCCCATCAGCCGCGAGAGCTTGCGCTGCTTTTGCTGGATGCCGGGGATGTCGTCGAGCGGCACCTGAATGGCGCGCACCTCGCGCATCAGCTTGTCCATCTCGAAGCCGAGCTTGTCGAGCTCGCCGCGGTCGAGCCGCTTGTAGGTGCGCTCGGAGACGAGGATGAATCCGTCGCCGATCTGCTGCGCCATCGCCCAGGCACTGCCGCCCATGAAGTTGCCCATGTTCTCTGTATTTTAGGCCGGTTCGTGGGTTATGCTGCCGCACCGGCGCGGCCGCGCCGCGCCCACCCACATCCCTTCGTCCACAGCCTCAAGGAGCCACCGCGTGAGCCGTTTCCCCGGCGTCGATTACCTGGACATCGAGTCGCTGCTCTCCGAGGAGGAGCGGCTGGTGCGCGACAGCGTGCGCGCGTGGGTCGACGAGCGCTTCATGCCGCTCATCGTCGAGTGCCACCGCGAGGGACGCTTCCCCATCGAGCTGGTGCCCGAGATGGGGCACTTGAACCTCTTCGGCTCGACCATCCACGAGTACGGCCTGCCCGGCCTCAACAACGTCGCCTACGGGCTCACCATGCAGGAGCTCGAGCGCGGCGACTCCGGGCTGCGCAGCTTCGTCTCGGTGCAGAGCGGCCTGGTGATGTACCCCATCTACGCCTTCGGCTCGCAGGCGCAGAAGGACAACTGGATCCCGCGGCTCGGCAGCGGCGAGGCGATCGGCTGCTTCGGCTTGACCGAGCCCGACTTCGGCAGCAACCCGGGCGCCATGCGCACGACGGCGCGGCGCGAGGGCGACCAGTGGGTGCTCAACGGCGCCAAGCAGTGGATCACCAGCGGCACCCTCGCCGACGTGGCGGTCGTGTGGGCGAAGACCGACGAGGGCATCCGCGGCTTCGTCGTCGAGAAGGGAACGCCGGGCTTCACCTCCACCGATCAGCACGGCAAG
>DATNCU010000584.1:0-3069 GCA_035607145.1 Thermoanaerobaculia bacterium | reverse complement strand
CAGGAGCCGCGCAACGCCGATGGCCAGCGTGGCGAACGCGCCGCGGCGCCGCGAGACGAGACCGCGTGCGCCGACTGCGGTGCCCGCCGCGCCACGGCGCGCCGTGAGCCAACCCCCGCGCGCAGCCGCGACCGCGCCGCTGGTGAGCGCGTGTCCGGCGTCGGCGAAGCGCTCCGCGAGCCGGGTCACGAGTCTCGCCAGTTTGGCCTCGTCGGCGCCGTCGCTCAGCGCAGCGTCTGCGCGGTGCGCCGCAGCCAGGCGTCGAACCGCGACTGCAGCCGCGGCAGCTCGACGCCGAGCGCGGCCTCGAGCGCCTTCGCATCGGCGGGCCCACCGGCGGCAACGTTGGCGAGAAAGGCGCGGAACGGCTCGCGCCGCCGGCGGTCCTCGCCGTCGAGCAGGAAGCGCACGAAGAACGCCGCGGCGGCGTAGCGGTCGGGCCGGCCGCTCGCGGCAGTGAACGTCTCCCACGGCATCGCCAGCAGCTCGGAGAGCGGTGGCCGCGGACCGCGTACCAAGGCGATCAGCGCGGCTGCCGGCCCGACGATCGTGCGCTCATAGGCGGAGCGAACACGCGCCGGGCCGCCCACGCCCCGCGTGCTGGTGCGGATGCGCAGCGATCCCGGCACCGTGTGCCCGCGACCATCGCGGCGGCCGATCGCCAGCTCCTCGGGGAGCCCCTCCTCGAGCCACGCCGGCAGCTGCCGCCCGGTGGCCACGCGCACCAGCAGGTGCGACAGCTCGTGCACCATCAGTGCGGTGACCTCTTCGCTCTTCTGGTGCTCGACGGCGAGCGCGGCGACGCCGTGTCGCGCGAAGCCGTCGACGGCGAGGTCGCCGCCGCCTTCGGCCGCGAGCCAGCTGCGGAAGTCCGCCGTGCGCGCGAACAGCACCAGCGTGCCCTGCGGTACGACGCGCAGCCCGAAGCGCGCCTCGAAGTCGACGGGCAGCGCGGCGGCCGCGGCGCCGACGATGCCAAGCAGCCGCTCGTCGCGCACGTCGGTGGCGAGCGAGAACGGCGGCAGCGGCCGCAGCGGCAGGCCGGCGGGGAGCTGCGGTGGAGCTGCCGGCGCGTCGCCCGGCGCACCGGCGAAGTCGGTGAGCTCGCCGCCCGATGCGACGCCGGTCTCGACATCGACGTCGCCGGGCGCCGCGTCGTCGGCGAGCGCATCGCCCGCGCCGCGAGACGAGTTGTCGCCGACCGCCTCGACGTCCGCGGCCGTCGCGATGTCGTTGGCATTCCCGGTCGTCGCACCGCGATCGTCGCCTCGACGCGCTCGACCTTCCGGTTCGCCGTCGCGCGGCGCCTCTGCCTCGCTGGTAGCCATTCGCAGTCGGCGATCCGCGGGCACGAGCCGCTGCGGCAGATGCCGCCCCTCCACCCACGCGATTCGCTGCCGTCCGAGCAGCGCATCGAGACGACTGGCTGCCGCTTCCAGTCGCGGCACGCTGGTCACCGTCTCGACCTCGCCCCACGTCGCGGCGGCATTCGCGGTGGCGGCCGTCGTCGACCACACCACCAACGGCACCCGCAGCCGATCGAGGAAACGCCGCACGCGCGCGGCGTCGTGCAGGCTGGCGTCGGTCGTACCGCCGCCGACCACCAGCAGCACCGCGCGCCGTCTCCCCGGCTGCGCCGCGGTGAGCGCGGCGAGCGCCACCGCATCGGCGAGGCGCGGCGACTCGCTCGACGGCGGCAACATCGCCGCGAGCCGCAGCTGCGCGAGCAGACTGCCGTCGGCCGCCGTGCGCTCGGGCGAGGTGGCGAAGAGGTCGTAGCGCAGCTCGCCCTGACGCCGGCTCGCCGCGATAGGCCACACCAGCCGCAAGCGCGCACCCTCGGGCAGCGGCACGTGCGCCCGCTCGTCGACGGACACCGCGCGCGAGCCCGGGCTCGCGCCCACGCCGATGCCAATCCCACCGCGCGCGAGGCGCTGCCGGCCGCCCGTGCGGGCCAGCTCGTCGAGCCCCGCGAGTGCCGACGGATCGAGCACCGCCACGAGGTCCGCCTCCCCCTGCTCGATCGCCACGATCGGCAGCTCCCGCTCGCCGTCGGAGAGCGCGCGCGGAGCATCGCGGCCGATCGCCTCGACGGGAACGCCGGTGAGCTCCTGCGTGATCTGCTCGGCGACGTCGCCCCCCACCGCCAGCTCACGCACCGCGGTAGCGCCGCCGGGGAACGCCGCCTCCACCCGCAACAGCTTCGCCGCACCGGCAGCCGGTGCCGGCAATGTGAAGCCCGTCGAATCCGTGGAGATTGCCAACGCCTCGCCATCCAACGTCGCACGCACCGCAGTCGGCGCCGCTCCGCCCGGCCCCGCCCAGGCCAGCCGTGCCACCAACCGCGGCGGCGGCCCCACCTTGCGCGCGATCGCCACCTCCAGCTCCGCAGCCTCGCGCGGCAAGTTCAACCACTGCCGCGCCTCGCCGACCGACCGTTCCTCCGCATCGAACGCCAGCGCCACCAGCTCGTGCGGCGCCAGCTCCTCTCCGAGCTCGCAACTCGCCGACCACGGCGGCTCCGACAGCGTCGAACAGATCTCCCCGTCGAGCCGCACCTCGACGCGAGCGACTTCCGCACCGACCAACAGCTCGACCGGCACGTTGCCCGTGACCAGGCCCAGCCACAAAGTCGCGAACGCGATCACCTATTCAGTATGGCTCGCGTTCGTTTGGCTCGCGAAAGGAGGCGGTTGCGCTCGGCGGCGCCGCCGAGTGCGCAACCGCCGGCCGAAGTGCACGACCCACCGGCCGAACGAAATGCACGACCCTCCGGCCGAAGTGCACGACCCTCCGGCCGAAGTGCACGACTCTCCGGCCAAATGAGCGTCGATCGACTGCTAACATCGCCTGTTCGCCGCACGAACCACCTCGTGCGGCTCTCCACCGTAGTACACCCGTGTCGAACTCCGCTCCGCCCCCGCGCTCGCTGATCCTCAGCGGCGCCCGCACCCACAACCTCAAGTCCGTCTCCTGCGCCATCCCGCACGGCCGCGTAACGGTAGTCACCGGCCCCTCCGGCGCCGGCAAGTCCTCGCTCGTCTTCGACACCCTCTTCGCCGAGGGCCA
>DATNCU010000548.1:0-4369 GCA_035607145.1 Thermoanaerobaculia bacterium | reverse complement strand
GGTTTTGGGCGTCGCGGTGGTGCTGTGGCGCGTGAAGGAGACCGGAGTTGCTGGTCGCCGCGAGGAGGCCCGACATGGGGCCCCGCCTGCCGGGGGGTATCCCGTCCGTGCTCGGCGAGGACGCCTGCGCGCGGGCGGGAGCCCTCCCCCCGGCGCGCCCCACGTCGTGGCTTATCTCAGCGGGCGAAGAGCTCATGTCGTGGTTCGCCTGGCGGCCACGGTTTGCCGTCGCCGTCATCGACTGCCCGCTGGCAGCGTGGCGAGTAGGCGGCGCGCTTCGGCGAGGTCTTTGGCGTAACGCGAGGGTGGCGCCGCGTCGATGAAACGTTGAAGGGCGGCGCGGGCGATTGCGGGGCGGCCGTGGGTGGAGGCTTGGACGCCGAGGTTCCATAGGGCGTCCCAGAGGCGGGGGTCGAGGTCGACGGCTCGTTGCCAGGCGTCGAGGGCGCCGGGGATGTCGTTGAGTTGGAAGAGGGCGACGCCGAGGTCGTTCCAGGCTCTCGGGCGGACGGTCTGGAGGTCGACGCTGCGGCGGGCGGCGTCGCGGGCGGCTTGCCAGTGGCCGAGGCGGAGCTCGACGAGGGCGCGGACTTCCCAGGCGCCGGCGTCGCGGGGATCGGCGGCGAGGAGGCGTTCGAGGCGCGTGAGGGCTTCGCGCTGGCGGCCGGCTTCGGAGTCGGTGAGGGCGAGCGCGACGTCGGCTTCGGAGTCGCCAGCGGCCGCGAGAGGGGTGAGGACGCTGCGCGCTTCGTCGGTGCTGCCACGCTCGGCGAGGGTGAGGCCGAGCTGGCGCAGCAACGTTGGCGAGGCGACGCGGCCGGTGCGCGCTTCACGCATGACCTCGAGCGCCTCGTCGTCCTTGCCGGACTGCAGCAGCGCCTGGGCGAGCAGCGAGTGGCCGAGCGGCATCGACGGCCTTGCTTGCACCACGGCGCGCGCGAGGGCGACGGCTTGCTGCAAGCGGCCGCGCGAGTAGGCGTCGATGACCTGTTCGACTTTGCGGTCGAGCTCGACGAGGTTCTTGGGGTCGTCCTGCGGGCCGAAGGCGATCGTGGTGCTGCCGCCCTCGGCGACGTAGCCGAGGCTGCGCAGGCGTGCGGCCTCTTCGCTGGAGATCGCTTCGCGCGGCGGCGGCCACTGCGACTCACGGGGCAGCGCGGCGAAGGCGGCGCGCACCGCTGGGCGGTCGGCGTCGACGAGGTTCCGCTCCTCGCGCGGGTCGCGCGGCAGGTCGTAGAGCTCCGCTTGCGGCAGGTGGATGAACTTGCGACCGCCACGCAGCAGCCCGCGCAGCGGCGCCCAACCGCGGTTGAGCGCCGCCGAGAGCGACTCGAAGTAGAGGTCGGCGTTACGCTCGGCGGGTGTCCAGGCGCGCAGCAGTGGGCGGCCGGGACGCGCTCGCCCGTCGGCAGGCGGTGCGACGCCGGCGGCGGCGAGGACCGTCGGGAAGATGTCGACGTGCGCCGCCGGTCGATCGTCGCGCCCCGCCGTGACGCCGGAGCCCCAGACCAGGAGCGGCACGTGGAGCGTGCCCTCGTAGGCGAAGAGGCCGTGCGTCTGCTCGCCGTGCTCGCCGCGCGCCTCGCCGTGGTCCGCCGTCACCACAAGCAGCGTGCGCGCCGCACGGGCGCCGAGCAGCGGCCCTAGCAGCGGCTTCAGAAACTCGTCCGCCGCCGCCACCTCGCCGAGGTAGGGATCGGCGAAGCGGGCCGCGATCGGCGCCGGCGGCGCGTAGGGTGCGTGCGGGTCGTAGAGGTGCACCCAGAGGAAACGCGGCTTTCCCGCCGGCTCTCGCCACCAGGCGAGCGCCGCCCTCACCACCTCGTCGCCGCGGCGTTCGGCGAGCGAGAATTGGTCGTCGAGGCCGCCGCTGCTGAAGCGGTCGTCGTAGGCGTCGAAGCCGTTGGCGAGGCCGAAGCGCGCCGAAAGCGGGTAGCCGCCGACGAAGGCTCCTGTCGCGTAGCCGGCGCCGCGCAGCACGGTGGCGAGCGTCGGCACTTGCGCGCCGAGGCGGAAGCCGGTGTTCTCGCGCACGCCGTGCTGGTAGGGGAAGAGGCCGGTGAGGATGTTGACGTGTGAGGGCAGGGTGACGACGTTGTGGGCGTGGGCGTCGGTGAAGACGCGGCCGCCGGCGGCGAAGCGGTCGAGCAGCGGCGTGGTGCCCTTCGCGTTGCCGCCGAAGCCGACCGCGTCCGCGCGCAGGGTGTCGATGGTGACGAGGATGACATCCGGCTGACCGGGATGACCGGTATGCCCGGGACGCGTAGCCGCGGCGGTCGGTGCCCCGGCCGCCGCAGACGATGCATGGTGCGCCGCGAAGACGGCCGTCGCCAGCAGCAGCGCGGCGACGAGGAGGCGGAGGCGGGTCGCAGGCGCCGCTGCCATCGCGGTCGGATTCTAGCGGCCGTGCCGGTGCTCGGGACTCGCCCGACCGTTGCGGACGGCAGACGTAGCGGTGCTCAGCGGTCGTTGAAGTAGGTGAACCGGCGCTCGAGCGGCGAGCCGCGCGGAGACCGCCGTGCGGCTCAGCGCCGCTCCGCCGTGAGCTGCGCTGCCAACTCACGGGCGCGCTCACGGTCGGCGCCGTAGCGCGCCGCCGGCGCCTCGGCCGCGAAGCGGCGCAGCGCCGGCAGCGCCACGTCGACGCGCTTCGCCTCCGCAGCCTTGAGCCCGAGGTTCCACAGCGCGTCCCAGAAATCGGGCTCGCGCGCGACCGCCTGCTGCCACGCATCCAGCGCGCCGTCGACGTCGCCGAGCTGCCAGCTCGCCACGCCGAGGTTGTTCCACGCTCGCGCGAGGCCGGCGCGCCGCTGCACCGCCCGCCGCGAGGCGTCGCGCGCCTGCGGCCAGTGATGGAGCCGCAGCTCGACGAGGCCGAGCAGCTCGAGGGCCTTGGCGTTGTCGGGGTCGCGCGCCAGCACCTGCTGCAGCGTGGTGAAGGCCTCGCGTTGCAGCCCCGCCTCGGAGTGCGCCAGCGCCAGGTTGTTCATGGCGTCGAGGTCGCCGCGGTCGGCGAGCGGCTGCAGCACCGCCACCGCCTCGGCGGTGCGGCCGGCGCCGGCGAGAGTGAGGCCGAGCTGGCGCAGCAGCGTGTCGGCGGCGAGCCCGGCGGCTCTCGCCTTCTCCATCACCGCCAGCGCCTCGTCGGTGCGGCCCGCCTCGAGCAGCGCGTTGGCGAGCAGCGAGTGGCCGAGCGGCATCGGCCGCGCCGCCACCAGCTCGCGCGCAAGCGAGATGGCGCGCTCGACGTCGCCGCTGGCGTAGGCCTCGACGAGGTGGTGGATCTTGGTGTCGAGGCCGACCAGCCGCTTGGGATCGTCCTCGGGGCCGAACATTGCCTTCGTCGGCGCCACCGAAGCGGCATAGCCGAGGGCGAGCATGCGCGCCTCCTCCTCACCGCCGAGGGCGGCGCGCGCCGGAGGCGGCCACGCCGATGCCGCCGGCAGGGCGTCGAAGGCGGCGCGCGCGCCGCGGCGGTCGGCGTCGACGAGGTTCTTCGTCTCTCCGGGGTCGCGCGGCAGGTCGTAGGCCTCGGGCAGCGGCAGCGCGATGTACTTGCGGGCCCCGTTCGGCGTCTGCCGCAGCAGCCCGCGCAGCGGCGCCCAGCCGCGGTTGAGCGCCGCCGACAGCGCCTCGAAGTAGGAGTCCGGGCCGTCGCTCCACGGCGCCAGCAGCGAGCGCCCCGGCCTTTGCGGCCCGCCGGCCGGCGCACTCACTCCTGCCGCCGCGAGCACCGTCGGGAAGACGTCGACGTGGCGCACCGGCCGCGCATCCCGGCCCGCCGTCACTCCGTTCCCCCACAGCACCAGCGGCACGTGCAGCGTCGCCTCGTAGGCGAAGAGGCCATGGGTCTCCTCACCGTGCTCGCCCAGTGCCTCGCCGTGGTCCCCGGTGACGACGATCAGGCACGGGCGCTCGCGGCCCTCCAGGTGCGGCAGCAGAAGCGGGCCGAGGAAGGCGTCGGTCGCCGCCACCTCGCCGAGGTAGGGGCCCTTGGCGTAGCGCGTCGCGAAGGGCTCGGGCGGCCGGTAGCTCGCGTGCGGGTCGTAGAGGTGCGCCCAGAGGAAGCGCGGCTTGCCGGCATTCGCGCCCCACCAGGCGAGTGCGGCGGCTACCACCTCGTCGCCGCGCCGCTCGGCCAGCACCAGCTGCTCCTCACCGGCACCGCTGGTGGTGCGGTCGTCGTAGACCTCGAAGCCGTTCGCCAGCCCGTAGCGCGAGTCGAGGGGATAGGCGCCGACGAAGGCGCCGGTGGCGTAGCCGGCGTCGCGCAGCACGGTGGCGAGCGTCGCCACCGTCGCCGGCAGCGCGAAGCCGCTGTTGTCGCGCACCCCGTGCTGGTAGGGGTAGAGGCCGGTCAGGATGTTGG
>DATNCU010000537.1:0-2106 GCA_035607145.1 Thermoanaerobaculia bacterium | reverse complement strand
TCTGCGCGGCGGCGGAGACGGCGCCCGCGGCGAGGGCGGCGAGCGCGAAGGCGGCGAGCGGGGAACGTCGGTTCATGGTGGCGGCTTTCCTCTGTCCATCGGTTGGTCAATGTGCTCGACGAGGGTCGAGCTGCAGGGCGGGAACGATAGCGCGACGGCGGCGCACGGGGCGCCGCGTGCGGCGGACTCGCATGCTAACGTCCCGCGCCCATGGCCGGCGAGGGCTCCGCGCTGACCGCGCGCGCATCGACTCGAGCCGAGCCGGCGCCGCTCGCGGGGCCGGTACGCCTCCGCTTCGCGCCGTCGCCCACCGGTTACCTTCACGTCGGCGGCGCGCGCACGGCGATCTACAACGACCTGCTGCGGCAGTCGCTCGGCGGTGCCTACGTGCTGCGCATCGAGGACACCGATCGCGCGCGCTCCGACGAGGCGATGACGCGGCAGATCGAGGAGGCGCTGCGCTGGACCGGCGTCGCCTGGGACGAGGGCCCGTTCCTGCAGAGCGAGCGCCAGCCGCGCCACGCCGAGGCGGCGCAGCGGCTGCTCGCCGACGGCAACGCCTACTACTGCTTCTGCACCACCGAGCAGCTCGATCCGCTGCGCCGCGAGGCGGAGCGCGAGGGCCGCACCTTCCGCTATCCGCGCACCTGCGCCCACTGCTCAACGGAGGAGGTGGCGGCGCGCCGCGCGGCGGGCGAATTGGCGGCGGTGCGCTTCCGCATGCCCGACGCGCCAGTCGCTTGGCAGGACCTCGTGCGCGGCGAGGTCGAGTTCCCCGCCGAGGCGCTCGACGACTTCGTGCTGCTGCGTTCCGACGGCACGCCCACCTATCACCTGTCGGTGGTGGTCGACGACGTCGATATGGCCATCGACCTCGTCCTGCGCGGCGAGGACCACGTCTCCAACACCCCGAAGCACATCCGGTTGTTCGAGGCATTGGGCGCGAAGCTGCCGCGCTTCGGCCACCTGCCGCTCATTCTCGGTCCCGACAAGCGGCGGCTCAGCAAGCGCACCGGCGCCACTTCGGTCGAGGAGTTCCGCGGCCAGGGCATCCTGCCCGAAGCGTTCTACAACTTCCTCGCGCTGCTCGGCTGGTCGCCAGGCGACGGCCGCGAGCTGATGAGCCGCGACGAGCTCGTCGCCGCCTTCTCACTCGACCGCGTCAGCAACGCCGCCGCCGTCTTCGACCCCGAGAAGCTGCTGTGGATGACCGGGCAGTACCTGTGGAAGCTGCCGGTCGAGGAGCTGGTGGCACGGGTGGCGCCGTTCGCCGAAGCCGCGGGATTGGGCGAGCACGCCGGAGAGCCGCTCTTCGCCGCGGCGGTCGGCCTGCAGCAGCTGCGCGCGCGCACGCTGGTCGAGCTTGCCGAGCAGCTGCGTCCCTACTTCACGCGCGAGCTGGCGTACGACGAGGCGGCGAGCCGCAAGTACTTGCAGACCGCTGGGCTCGACGAGTTGCTCGGTGAGCTCGCGTCGCGGTGGAGCGGCGTCGCTGAGTGGCGCAAGGAGGCGCTCGAGGAGGCGCTGCGCGCGCTCGCCACCGAGCGCGGCGTCAAGGCCGCGGCGCTCATCCACCCGGTGCGCATGGCGCTCTCCGCCAGCACCGCCGGTCCGCCGCTCTTCGACCTCGTCGAGGTGATGGGACGCGAGGAGACGGCGGCGCGGATCGCGCGCTACCGCGAATCCCTGGCGAGCCTCGCCGTCTCTACCGGCTCCTGACGCGGAGGCGCGCGACGATCGCCGTGGCGAGGCGCTCGGCGGCGCCTTCGGCGTGCGCCAGGAACACCGAAGGCTCGCAGAGCTCGAGCTCGAGCACGGCCGGGCTGCCGTCGGCGAGCGGCACGAGGTCGACGCGGGCGTAGAGCCATGGGCTGAGGTTCGCTGGAAGCGCGGCGGTGGCGGCGCGCAGCGTGGCCTCGCCCACCTCGCGTTCCGCCGCCGAAGGCTCGCGAGGGCGGATGTCTTCGCGCGCGAATAGGCCGCCGACCATTTGCGGTCCCTGGGCGAAGATGGCGCCTTTACGGATGGCGTGGCTGAAGCGGCCGTCGAAGTAGAGCAGTGCGGTCTCGCCGTGCTCGTCGACTCCACGCTGATAGGGCTGCGCCA
>DATNCU010000529.1:0-6101 GCA_035607145.1 Thermoanaerobaculia bacterium | reverse complement strand
AGGATGCCGGAACGTTCGGCAAGCTCTATCTCGACGAGCTGAGCTTCCGGCGTTGAGCCGCGGCCGCGAGCTCGCACCTTACTGGCGCCGCGGTTGAACCGCGGCTCGAGCCCGCAATCCATTTGGCGCCGCGGTTGAACCGCGGCGCCTGCTTTGCATCACTCACCGCCCAGACCGGCTGAGCGGTCAGTCGGCCTCATAGAATCCTTCGTCATGGATCCCGCCGCCGCCATCAGCCCCGGCGAGATTCGCGGCACTCTCGCCGAGATCGCCTCCCGCCTCGGTTACCGCGGCTCGCTGAGCCCGGAGCTGCGGCTGGTGGAGGACCTGCGCCTCGACTCGGTGGGGATCCTGACGCTCGCGGTAGAAGTCGAGGACCGCTTCCGCATCTGCCTCGACGCCGCCGACGAGGCGGCCATCCGCACCGTCGGCGACCTCGAGCGGATCCTGCGCGCCAAGTTGGAGGCCTGAGCTCGTGAGCGACGCGCTGGGCGGGTGGCTGGGGCGGGCGGCGCGGCGCGGAGACCGCGGCGTCACCTTCGTCGACCGCCGCGAGCGCGAGCAGACGGTGCCGTGGCCCGAGCTGGTCGGCCGCGCGGAGCGCGTCGCCGGGGGCTTGCGGGCGCTCGGCGTCGAGGTCGGAGACCGCATCGCCCTGGTCTTCCCCACCGGCGAGGGGTTCCTCGCCGCCTTCCTCGGCGCGGCCACGGCGGGCGCCGCGCCGGCGCCGCTGCCGCCGCCGAGCCGGTTGGGCAACCTCGGCGAGCAACAGCGGCGGCTCGGCGCCATGCTCGCCGCTGCCGCGCCGCGGGTGGTCCTCGCCGACGGCGCGCTGCTGCCGCTGCTGCGCGAGCCGGTCGCTGCGGCTTTGCCGACCGTGCCGCTGCTCGCGCTCGACGAGCTGCCGCCGGACGAGATCGCGGCAGTGGAGGTCGACGAGGAGACGCTGGGCCTCGTGCAGTTCTCCTCCGGCACCACCGGCGTGCCCAAGCCGGTGGCGCTCTCGCGCCGCGCGCTCGCCGTGCAGGCGCGGCTGCTCAACTCGCTGTGGCCCGAAGTCGCAACGAATGGCGGCGAGCCCAGCGAGCTCGGCGAGCACTCCGAGCATGTGGTGCAGCGCGGCTTCTCGTGGCTGCCGCTGCACCATGACATGGGGCTCGTCGGCTGCGTGCTGCCGGCGCTCGAGCGGCCGGCGGACCTCGCGCTGCTGCCGCCGGAGGCGTTCGTGGCGAAACCGGCGCTGTGGTTGCGCGGCATCGCCCGCTTCGGCGCCACCGTCTCCGTGGCGCCCACCTTTGCCTTCGCGCGCGCATTGCGTCGCATTCGCGACGCGGAGCTCGACGGCGTCGACCTCTCGTGCTGGCGTCACGCGCTCTGCGGTGCCGAGGCGGTGTCGCCGCAGACGCTCGACGACTTCGCGCGCCGCTTCGCGCGCTGGGGCTTCCGGCGCGAGGCGCTCACCGCCGTCTACGGGCTCGCCGAGGCGGGACTCGCGGTCACCTTCGGCGCCCTCGCCACGTCGCCTTCCGTCGGCCGTTACGACCGCGGCGCGCTGCTCGCCGGACGCGCCGTGGCCGAACCCGACGGGCGCGAGATCGCCGGCGTCGGCACGCCGCTGCCCGGCTTCACCGTCGTCGCACGCGACGACGACGGACGCGATCTTCCGGCCGGCCACGTCGGCACCATCTCGGTCCACGGGCCGTCGCTGATGGACGGCTATCTCGGCGATCCCGCCGCCACCGCGCGCGTGCTGCGCGAAGGCTGGCTCGACACCGGCGATCTCGGCTTCCTCGACGCGCGCGGCGAGCTCTTCCTCGTCGGCCGCAGCAAGGACCTGGTGATCGTGCGCGGGCGCAACCACGCGCCGGAGGAGATCGAGGAGGCGGTGGCAAGCGTCGCCGGCGTGCGCCCCGGCGGCGTCGCCGCGGTGGGTTGGCTGCCCGAGCGCGCGGCCGAGGAAGAGCTGCTGCTGCTCGTCGAACGCGCCCGCGGCGACGTGGTCGACGGCGTCGCCGCGCTGGCCGCGGCGTGCAACGACGCTGTGCGCGCTGCCGTCGGAATCGAGGCCGGCCGCGTCGCGGTGCTCGATCCCGGCACGCTGCCGCGCACCTCGTCGGGCAAGCTGCGCCGGGGAGAGGCGCTGCGGCGCTTCTTGAGCGGCGAGCTGGCCACGGCTGGCGTCGCCAGCGGCGGTAGCGCGGCGACGTCTGCGGGATCGCCGGAGCACCGTTGACCGCGGCGCGGCTGCCGTTGGTGATCGTCGGCGGCGGACCGGCGGGGCTCGCCGCCGCGCTCGCGGCGAAACAGCACGGCATCGCGCCGCTGGTGCTCGAACGGCAGCGGCCGCCGATCGACAAGGCCTGCGGCGAGGGGATCATGCCGGACGGCGTGGCGGCGCTGCGCGCGCTCGGCGTCGAGCCGCCGGGCGTCGACTTCCGCGGCATCCGCTACGTCGACGAGGTGCACAGCGCCGAGGCGCCGTTCCCCGGCGCGCCGGGGCGCGGCGTACGGCGCACGGCGTTGCACGCCGCGATGGCGGCGGCGGTCGAGGCGGCGGGCATCGATGTGCGCTGGGGGGAGAAGGTCGAGTCGGTGTCGCTCGACGGCGAGGTGCGCACGGCACGCGAGACGCTGCGCGCCGAGCGGGTGGTCGGCGCCGACGGGCTGCTCTCGCACGTGCGCGGCTGGGCCGGGCTCGCCGGGCGCGCGCCGCGGCGGTGGCGCTTCGGCGTCCGCCGCCACTTCCGCCGCGAGCCGTGGAGCGACCTCGTCGAGGTGCACTGGCGCAAGGGCGTCGAGGCCTACGTGACACCGGTGGGCGAGGACGAGATCGGCGTGGCGATGCTGTGGAACAAGGAACGCGGCGGTGGCGACGACAGTGCCGGTGGCCACAACGGCGACAACTTCGACGCGCTGCTCGCGGGTTTCCCCGAGGTCGTCGCGCAGCTCGCCGGCGCGCCGGAGGTCTCGCGCGATCGTGGAGCGGGGCCATTCCGCCAACGCGCGCGCGCCGTCAGCCGCGGTCGCGTCGTGTTGATCGGCGACGCCGCGGGCTACCTCGACGCCATCACCGGCGAAGGGTTGGGACTCTCCTTCCAGCAGGCGCACGCGCTCGGTGAAGCGCTGGCCAGCGGCAACCTCGCGAGCTACGCCCGCACCTGTAGGCGCCTCGCGCGGCTCACCGACGCCCTCACCGAGTCGCTGCTCTTCTGCGAGCGCCGCCCTTGGCTGCGCCGCCGCCTGGTGCGCGAGCTGGGCCGCCGGCCGGCGCTCTTCTCGCGCCTTCTCGGCGTCCACGCGCGCCAGCTCCCGCCGCGAGCGCTGGGCCCGCGAGCCTTTGGCGCGCTCCTGCTCGGCCTTCTCCGCCCCTGACCAGGCGCCCCCCGCGGGGATAAGATGGGGGCAGCGCGTCCGCCCGGCATCAGCACCCTGATGGCATGAGCACCCAGACCTTGGCCGCCGCCGACCGCATGCCGGCCGCCGGGTCGCTGACCTCGCCGAGCGCCAACCTGGTGCTCTACGACGGCGTCTGCGGGCTGTGCAATCGGCTCGTGCGCTTTCTGCTGCGTGTCGACCGCGGCGCGGTGCTCTGCTTCGCGCCGCTGCAGGGGCCGACCGCCGCGCGGCTCGCCGAACGCCACGGCTTTCCGCTCGACGTCAAGACGATGGTCTACGTGCGCCACTTCGGGCTCAAGCACGAGCGCGCCTACCTTCGCTCCGACGGCGTGCTGCGCGTCCTCGGCGACGTCGGCGGGCTCTGGTGGCTGCTCTCCGGCCTGCGCATCGTGCCCCGCTTCGTGCGCGACCCGCTCTACGACTGGGTGGCGCGCAACCGCTATCGCTGGTTCGGCAAGTACGACAGCTGCCCGCTGCCCTCCCCCGACCAGCGCGCGCGATTTCTTCCTTAGCCTCGCATGCGGCAGTACCTCGACCTGCTGCGTCACGTGCTCGCCAACGGAGTCGAGAAGGCGGACCGCACCGGCACCGGCACGCTGTCGACCTTCGGCTGGCAGATGCGCTTCGACCTCGCCGACGGCTTCCCGCTGCTCACCACCAAGAAGGTGCACACCAAGTCGATCGTGCACGAGCTGCTCTGGTTCCTGCGCGGCGAGACCAACGTGCGCGCGCTGCAGCGCCACGGCGTCACCATTTGGGACGAGTGGGCGGACGACGAGGGCGAGCTGGGGCCGATCTACGGCCGCCAGTGGCGCGCGTGGCGCACGGCCGACGGCGGCAGCGTCGACCAGCTGTCGGCGGTGGTGGAAGGGCTGCGCCGCGACCCCGACTCGCGGCGCCACCTGGTCTCGGCGTGGAACGTCGGCGAGCTTCCCGCAATGGCGCTGCTGCCCTGCCACGTGCTCTTCCAGTTCTGGGTCGGCGGCGTAGGCGACGACGGCCGGCGGCGGCTGTCGCTCCAGATCTACCAGCGCAGTGGTGACGTATTCCTCGGCGTGCCGTTCAACATCGCTTCCTACGCGCTGCTGCTGGCGATGGTGGCGCAGGTGACTGGCTGCGCGGCCGGCGAGCTGGTGCACACGCTCGGCGACGCGCACCTCTACAGCAACCACCTCGAGCAGGCGCGGCTGCAGCTCCAACGCGAGCCGCGGCCGCTGCCGCGCTTGCAACTCAACCCGGCGCGGCGTGCGCTCGACGAGCTCGTCTACGAGGACGTGGCGATCGTCGGCTACGACCCGCACCCGGCGATCTCGGCGCCCATCGCGGTATGAAGGTCTCGCTCATCGTCGCCATGGCCGAGGGCGGCGTCATCGGCCGCGCCGGGCGGCTGCCGTGGCACCTGCCCGCCGACCTCGCGCGGTTCAAGCGGCTGACGATGGACCATCACTTGATCCTGGGCCGCCGCACCTGGGAGTCGATCGGCCGCGCGCTGCCGGGGCGCCGCATGGTGGTGGTGAGCCGGCAGGCGCAGCGGCTGGTCCTGCCCGAGGGCGTCCGCGCCGCGACGTCGCTCGACGAGGCGCTCCAGATCGCCGAGGCGGCCGGCGACGACGAGGTCTTCGTCGCCGGCGGCGCTCGGGTCTATCGCGAGGCGCTGCCGCGCGCCGACCGGCTCTACCTCACCTGGGTGCAGGCCGAGGTCACCGGCGACACCTTCTTTCCGCCCGTCGATCCCGCCGACTGGCAAGAGGTGGCCCGTGAGGAGGTTCCGGCCGACGACCGCAATCCCCACGCCACCAGCTTCACCATCTTCGATCGCAAGTAGCCGCTACGGCTTCTCGCCCCTCAGGGCTTTTCACCAAAGCGCGCCCGCGCCGCCGCCTTGCTCGCCGGCAGGCGCGGCTTCGCGACGCCCACCTGCATCGCCGCGCCCTCGATCGCCACCGGCAGCTCGAGCTCGCGCTCGACCGCGAGCGTCGCGCGGTTGAGCAGGCGCAGCGTCAGCCGTTCCGCACCCGCGGCCGCGTCGGGGATGGGCAGCGACACCGCCGCGCCGTCGGCGGTGAGGTGGAAGTCCTCGCGGCTGTAGGCGAGGCTGGTGAGGTCCTCTTCGCCCGCGCCGTCGAGCCGCGCGCCGAAGACCGCCTCGAGCCGGTACTCGCCGGGCGCGCCCAGCACCGGCACCGACAGCGACTCGGCGCCGATGCCGACGCCGGCGAGGTCGACGTCGGCGACGCCCGCGGCCACCATCGCGGCGGTGAGCGCCGTGCGCGCGAAGGGCGCGCCGCCGGCGAGCGTGCCGCGCGCGTCGATGCGGATCGACAGCGGCAGGAGACCCGCGTCGGGATGGGCGGTGAGCGTGCCGCGGTAGCGGCCCGGCTCGCCCTCGACGAGCGCGATCGGCGCCCGTGCACGCTCCCACTCCTGCAGCCGCGCCGCCACCTGCGCACCGCTGACCGGGCGGCCGCCCGCGAAGAGCCGCGCCTCCACGGTAACCGGCTCGCCGGCGCGCGCCGCGAGCGGCGTCGCCTGCACGCGCATCTCGACCGGGCTGCCCTCTTCGTTCACCACCACCGCCACCGGACCGCCGCCGTCATCGCTCTTGAGCGTGAAGGTGCCCGCGCCGGCGGCGTCGAGGCGGATGCCGACGCCGAAGGCCGGCAGGTCGAAGCTCTCGAGGTCGGGCTCGAGGAAGCGCTGCGCCT
>DATNCU010000524.1:0-5415 GCA_035607145.1 Thermoanaerobaculia bacterium | reverse complement strand
TCGCGGTAGAGGTAGGCGGTCAGGCGGATGACGCTGGCGATGGTGAAGATGGCGGCCACCAGCAGCACCGCCACCACCGCGAGTCCGATGCCGCCGATCACCTGCAGCACGTCCTCGAGCTGCCCGACCCAGTCGCGGTCGTCGTCCACCATGCCCACCTGGGGGGCACGGCGCAGCGCCTGCACCCAGCCCTCGAAGGCGCGCGGCTCGACGCGGTCGGGGTCGAAGGCCACCTCCAGCGACGCCGGCAGCGGCTCCTCGCCCCAGCCGTGGACGAGGTCGGCGACGCTCGGGAAGTAACGCTCGAAGCGTTGCCGCGCCTGCGCCGCCGTCACCACGTCGACGCCGGTGACCCACGGCTGCCGCCGCGCCGCCGCGGCGAGGCCGGCCGCCGCCGGCGGCGGCACGCCCGGGCGCAGGTAGACGATCACCTTCGCCTCGCGCCGCCACTCGCGCACCTGGCGGTTCAAGTTGCCGATGAGCAGCAGCAGCGCGCCGCCGATGAAGAGCGACACGGCGATCGTCGAGACGGCGACGGCGCTGATCTTCCAGCTGCGCGCGAGGTTGACGATCGCTTCGCGGAAGAAGTAGCCGAAGGCGCGGTGCACCGCCACTGTTCTGGAGGACCTCGGCCCGCACCCGCCTCAGCCGCCGACCGCTTCCGGCACTTGCGGCAGCGGCCGCGCCCCGGCGGCGATGACGGCGCTCATCCGCCGCGCCGCGGTGGCGCCGGGAGCGGCGGTGTCTTCCTGCAGGCGGCCGGCGCGCAGCGACAGCACGCGCTTGTCGAGCCGCTCGAGCACGCGCGCGTCGTGGGTGGCGACGAGCACCGTGGTGCCGCGGCGGTTGATCTCGAGGAACAGCTCGAAGATCTCGCGCGCCATCTCCGGGTCGAGGTTCCCCGTCGGCTCGTCGGCGACGAGGATCTCGGGCTGGTTGACGAGGGCGCGGGCGATCGCCACCCGCTGCTGCTCGCCGCCGGAGAGCTCGAGCGGGAAAGACTTCATGCGGTGCGCGAGGCCGACGCGGCGCAGCGTCTCGTAGGCGAGCCGCTTCTGCCGCTGGCCGTCGAGGCCGAGCACGCGCGGCAGGTAGCTGACGTTCTCGAACACCGTCTTGCGCGGGATCAAGCGGAAGTCCTGGAAGACGACGCCCATGGTGCGGCGCAGGAAGGGCACCTTGCGGCGCGGCAGCGAGGCGACGTTACGGCCGTTGACGAGGATCTGCCCGCTGGTGGGCACCTCCTGGCGGAAGATCAGCCGCAGCAGCGTCGACTTGCCGGCGCCGCTCGGGCCGGTCAGGAACGCGAACTCGCCGCGGTCGAGCTGGAAGGTGACCTCGTCGAGCGCGCGCTGGCCGCCCGGGTAGTGCTTGCTCACCCGGTAGAAGTGGATCATCGGCTTCCGATTCGCGCCGGCTGCATGTCGGTGGGTTCGCCGGCTAGTCTACCCCTCGCGATGAGTTATCCGGTGTGGAGCGACAGTCAGGGTCGGGTCGAAGTGCGCTTCGTCGGCCGCGGGCCGGAGCGCACTCGCGACGAGACGCTCGCGGCAGTGGAGCCGTCCGCGCCCCCAGTGGCCGCGCTCAAGCAAGTCCACTCGGCGCGAGTGGTCAGCGTCGACGGGGCGGGCCATGCCGGCGAAGGGGACGCGCTGGTGACGACGCGGGCTTCGATCGCACTGTCGGTGATCACAGCCGATTGCGTGCCGGTGCTGATCGCGATGGGCGACGCGGTCGCAGCCGTGCACGCCGGCTGGCGCGGTGTCGTTGGCGGCGTGGTGCCGGCGGCGCTGTCGCGACTGCGCGAAACGGCCGCCGCTGCAGGGGTCAACGACATGGCGCCAGTGGCCTGGATCGGACCGTCGATCGGCGCCTGCTGCTACGAGGTGGGCCCGGAGGTGGCGGCGCCGGTCGTCGCCGCGAGCGGCGAGGAAGTTTCGCATCCCGGCCCCGCCGGCAAGCCGCATCTCGACGTCGCCCGCGCCGTGGAGCTGCAACTGCGGCGCGAGGGCATCGAAGACGTGCGGCGCTTCGGCCCCTGCACGCGCTGCCACCCCGAGCTGCTGTGGAGCTACCGGCGAGAGGGCGCCAAGGCCGGCCGCAACATCGCCTACGTCTGGCGTGTCGCCGGCGACTGAGGCGTCGCTACAACGACAAGTTGCTGCGCCGGAAACCGCGCGGGTCGCGGCCGAAGGCGCGCAGCTGGCCGCAGGCGGCGGAGACGTCGTCGCCGCGGCGGCGGCGCACGGTGGCCACCAGGCCGCGCTCGCGCAGGCGGTCACGGAAGGCGGTGACCACCTCGAGCGGCGGCGGCACCATGCGCTCGCCGAGCACGGGATCCGGGTTGACGGGGATGAGGTTGACCTTGGCGCGCGTGGTCAATCCAGAACCCGCGAGCAGCCGCGCCAGCGCGTCGGCGTCGGCGGGCGCGTCGTTGGTGCCGGCGATCAGCAGGTACTCGAAGGTGAGCTTGCGGTTGGGCTCGAGTGGGAACTCGCGCAGCGCCGCCATCAGCTCGGCCAGCGGCCAGCTGCGGTTGACCGGCATCAGCTCGCTGCGCCGCTCATCGTCGGGCGCGTGCAGCGACACCGCGAGGTTGGGGCGCCGCGGCCATCCCGCCATGCGCCGAATTCCTGGCACCAGGCCGACCGTCGACACCGTGATGCGCCGCAGCGAGATCCACTCGCCGAGCACGTCGATCGCCGCGCCGACGGCGTCGAGGTTGAGCAGCGGCTCGCCCATGCCCATGAAGACGAGGTTCAAACTCTGCTGCGCCTGCAGGCGGCCGGCGATGGCGAGCACCTGGCCGACGATCTCGCCGGCGGTCAAGTCGCGCCCCGCGCCCCAGAAGCCGGTGACGCAGAAGCGGCAGGCCATGGCGCAGCCCGCCTGGCTCGAGATGCAGAAGGTGCGGCGCGCGCCGTCGGGGATGACGACCGCCTCGACGGTGGCGCCGTCGATCAGTCGGAAGAGGTACTTGGTGGTGCCGTCGGCCGAGACGTGCTGGCTCGCCACCTCCGGCAGACCGATGCGGAAACGCTGCGCGAGCTCCGCGCGCAGCGGCCGCGACAGCGCCGTCATCTCGTCGAAGCTCCTCGCGCCCTGCTCGTAGAGCGCGCGGTAGACCTGCTCGACGCGGTAGGGCCGGTCGATCGCCGGCGCCAGCAACGTCGCCAGCTCGGCCCGCGACAGGCCGAGCAGGTCGGGCAGCGCGTTCCCGCTCACCGGCGGCGGCGGCGGGTCGGGTCGATGCCGATCGACTTGAGGAACGAGAGGTCCGGGCCGTTGATCTGGAACACCGGCTCCTGCGGCGGCAGCGGCAGCTTGCCGCGCTCTTGCTGCTGCTCGCCGTCCTGCTTCTTGCAGTCGACGAGGAGGTAGAGCGAGTAGCCCTCTTCGCGCAACGTGCGCCACGTGCGGTGCACGTCGGTGGAGTCCGAGATCGCCTCGTAGAGGGCCTTGCGGAACTCCGAGAGCATGTGCTGCAGGCGCTCGTTGAGCAAAGGCCGACGTTCCTCCAACGAGATCGGGTCCTCCAAAGACCGGAAGTGCTTCGCGAACGGCTCAAGGCAGATTAACCCCCGACCTGGGGCCTGTCAAACGAGCGCGCTAGGCGGTGCGCGCGGTCGTGCGAGCGTGTCAGTGAGGGCTGGACGCGAGCCCCCGCGACGTGTAGAAACCGGGCGCGATGAGCGCCCGCGCCTCACGTCCGCGGCTGCAGGCGATCGCCGGTTGGCTGTACGACCTCGGCCTCGAGCCGCGCACGATCGAGAGCCTCACCGGCGACGTCTCGCTGCGCCGCTACTTCCGCGTCCACTTCGCCGACGGGGCGACCGCGATCGTCGCCTACTACCCGGTGCAGCTGCGGCCGGTGTGCCGCCGCTTCCGCCTCACCAGCGCGATCCTGCACGAGGTCGGCGTGCCGGTCCCCGCGATCCGCCGCGTCGACTGCCGCCGCGGGCTGATGCTCGTGGAGGACACCGGCGACCGCACACTCTACGACACGCCGGTGCGCGATTGGGACGTGCTCGCCCCGATCTACCGCCGCGCCGCGGACTACGTCCGCCGCATCGGTGCGCTGCCGCGTGAGCGCGTCGAGACGCTCAACGTCTGGCTCGACGCCAAGCTGCTGCGCTGGGAGCTGCGCAAGAGTTGGGAGCTGGTGCTGGTGCCGCGCGGCCTCGTCGGTCCGCCGGAGGTGGAGCGCGCCTTCGCGGCGGCGCTCGAGACGCTGTGCGAAGAGCTCGGACGGCCCGAGCGCCTGCGGCCATGCCATCGCGACTTCATGCCGCGCAACCTGATGCTGCGCGAGCGCCGCGAGGGCGGCGAGCGCGAGCTGCTGGTGCTCGACCACCAGGACCTGCGCCTGGGCCCGCCGGCCTACGACCTCGCCTCGCTGCTCAACGACAGCCTCTTCCCGCCGCGCGCGCTGGAGGCGGAGCTGCTCGCCGCGTTGCACCCCGGCGAGCAGGGGGCGCTCGACTACCGCCGCGCCGTCGTGCAGCGCACCGTCAAGGCGGTGGGCAACTACTGCGACTTCGCCCGCCGCGGCTTCGACCGCCACCTCAACCTGGTGGCGCCAACTCTCGCTCGGGCTTGGCAGTGGTTTGGCGAGGTGCCGGAGCTGCGGGCGCTCCAGCCGGCGCTGCGGCCGGCGTGGGAGGCGCAGGTGGGCGGTCTGCTAGACTGACCCCGAGATCGAAGCCGCGCGCCGAGTCTGGCTTCGCGCCAAGCTGCTGCGCCGCCCCGCTCTCGAAGAGACGCGCGCCGTTGCGCAGCCCAAGAACGCGGAGGTCGTCATGTTCGGAAGCCTTGGCGTCCCGGAGCTGCTGATCATCCTCGCCATCGTGCTGTTGATCTTCGGCTACTCGCGGCTGCCGCAGCTCGGCAAAGGGCTGGGCCAGAGCATCCGCAACTTCCGCCAGGGGTTGCGCGGCGGAAACGACGGCGAGAGCGCCGACAACGACCGCCCGGCCAGCCGCTGAGCGGGCGCGCCGCGCGCGCACGGCCCCGAAGTCGGGACCGAACGTCGACGGCGCGAGCATCGCGATCGTCGAGCCGGCTGGCACCTGCGGCAGGTCGCCGAGCAGCTGGTCCAGCTGCGCTTCCTGCCACAGCGTGCGGTGGTAGCCGAGGTAGAGCGTGAGCACGCGCTCGACGTACTGCCGCGTCTCGCGGTAAGGCGGCATGCCGCCGAAGCGGCGCACGGCGGCGGGCCCGGCGTTGTAGGCGGCGAGCGCCAGCTCGAGGTCGTCGAAACGGTGCAGCAGGTCGCGCAGGTAGCGCGCGCCGGCACGGACGTTGGAGTGCGGATCGGTGGGGCTCGAAGCGCCGTAGGTCTGCGCCGTGGTCGGCATCAGCTGCATGAGCCCCTGCGCGCCGCGCGGCGACGTGGCGGTGGGATCGAACCCCGAC
>DATNCU010000506.1:0-4096 GCA_035607145.1 Thermoanaerobaculia bacterium | reverse complement strand
AACATGAACCGCTGCATCCAGTGCACGCGCTGCGTGCGCTTCACCGCCGAGGTGGCGAAGACGGGCGAGCTGGGCTTCCTGCAGCGCGGCGCGCGGGCGGAGATCGGCACCTTCCCCGGCCGCGAGCTCGACAACGACCTCTCCACCTGCGTCGTCGACATCTGCCCCGTCGGCGCTCTCACCTCGACGCGCTTCCGCTTCGCCGAGCGGGTCTGGTACCTCGACAAGAAGCCGTCGCTGTGCACCGGCTGCGACGTCGGCTGCAACATCACCCTCGAGCACCGGCGCGGGCAGATCAAGCGCTACAAGCCGCGCTTCAACCCCGACGTCAACGACTACTGGATGTGCGACTACGGGCGCTCGACCTTCGAGCGTTACGGTGAGCTGCCGCGCCTGCTGTCGCCGCGCCAGGTCAAGGACGGGCAGACCGGCGCGGTGTCGTGGGATGACGCGCTCGACGCCTTCCACCACCGGCTGCGCGGACGGGTCGAGGGAGCCGTGGCGTTCCTCGGCTCGGGCTTCCTCACCACCGAGGAGGCCTACCTGCTGGGCAAGCTCGCCGACCACGTGGGCTCGCCGCACCGCGCGCTGCACGTCGAGCAGAGCAAGCCGTACCACATCCCCAATCTCCACGGCGGCGTCACTGCGGTGGACGCGGCGCCCAACCGGCGTGGCGCCGAGCTCGCCGGCATGGCGCCCCGCGAAGGCGGCGTCACCGCAGCGAGCCTGCTGGCGGAGGGTGCCGGCGACGTCGGCGTGCTGGTGGTGGCGGACAGCGACTTCGGCGTCGCGGCGCGTGACCCGGACGCGGTGGCGCGGCTGCGGCGGGCCCGCACTCTGATCGTGCTCGGCTGGGCGGACACGCCGCTGGCACAGGCGGCGGACCTGGCGCTGCCGGTGGCCACCCACGCCGAGAAGGACGGCACCTTCGTCAACGTGCAGCAGCGCTTGCAGCGCTTCCGCCAGGCGTTCCCCTCGGGCGGCGAGTCGCTGCCCATGGTGGAAGTGCTGGCGGCGGTGCTGCGGCGCCTCGATCCGACTTGGAAGGCCGCCACCGCTGGCGACGTGTTCGACCGGCTGGCGGCGGAGGTGCCGGCGTTCTCCGGCCTGTCGTGGAAGGGAGTTCCGCCCACCGGCGTCGCGCTGCGCGAGCTGGAGGCGGCGGTCGTCGGTTAGCGGTCTCGGTTCGTAGCTGGCTGAGGGAGGGATCCGTTGTCGGTCGAGCTCTGGGCCACGCTGGCCAAGTACTTCGCCTGGGTGATCGCGCTGCTCGGCCTGCTCGCGCCGGTGATGGTGTGGGTGGAGCGCCGGGGCATGGCGCTCATCCAGGACCGCCGCGGCCCCAACCGCGTCGGCCCCTTCGGCCTCATCCAGCCCCTCGCCGACGTGCTCAAGTTCATCTTCAAGGAGGAGATCGTGCCGACGGCGGCCGATCGCACGATGTACCTCCTCGGGCCGATCCTGGCGCTGGTGCCGGCGCTCACCACCTTCGTCGTCATCCCCCTCGGGCCGGACCTGGTGCTCTCCAGCGGCACCCGCATCCCGATGGCGGTGGTCGACGGCGACGTCGGCGTGCTGCTCTTCCTCTCGCTGTCGAGCCTTGGCGTCTATTCGCTGGTCTGCTCGGGCTACGGCTCGAACAACAAGTACTCGCAGCTGGGCGCCATCCGCGCCACGGCGCAGCTGATCAGCTACGAGCTGGCGCTGGGCATGGCGATCCTCGCCGTGCTGCTGCCGGTGGGCTCGTTCCGGCTCGCCGACGTAGTGGCCTACCAGCAGGAGCACGGCTGGAACGTGCTGCTGCAGCTGCCGGGGTTCCTGGTCTTCCTCGTCGCGTCGTTCGCCGAGACCAATCGCCTGCCCTTCGACCTGCCGGAGGCGGAGTCGGAGCTGGTCTCGGGCTACAACACCGAGTACGGGTCGATGAAGTGGGCGCTCTTCTACTCCGCCGAGTACGTCAACATGGCGTCGCTCGCGGCGCTGCTGTCGACGCTCTACCTCGGCGGCTGGAGCCTGCCCGGCGTCGAGCTGCCGAACAGCTGGCTGGGCGTGCTCGCCGGTGCCGGCATCCTCGGCGCCAAGGTGCTCTTCTGGATGGCGTTCTTCATCTGGGTGCGCTTCACCTTCCCGCGCTTCCGCTACGACCAGCTGATGCGGCTGGGGTGGAAGGTGCTGCTGCCCATCGCGCTGCTGACGCTGCTCGGCGTCGCGGTGCTCGTCGTGGCGAAGGTCTACTGAGCGAGCGGGTCGTCCAGATGGAAGTCGCGGTCTTCGCCATCTTCGCCCTGCTCTCGGTGGGCTTCGCCATCGTCGTCGTGGCGCACCCGCACCCCGTCAAGTCGACGATGAGCATGGTGGTGGTGCTCTTCTGCATGGCGGTGCTCTTCGCGCTGCTGGGCGCCCCTTTCGTGGCGGCGGTGCAGGTCCTCGTCTACACCGGTGCCATCCTGGTGCTCTTCCTCTTCGTGCTCATGCTGCTCAACATCGGCCGCGAGCGCGCCTCCGCCGGCGGCCAGCCGGCGCAGCGCTGGGTGGCCCTCGTCGGCGCCGCGTTCTTCGCCGGCTTCCTCGGCATGCTGCTGTGGCGCACGCACGGGCCGGACACGCTCGACGCGCTGACGCCCGACTACCTGTCGATCCACCGGTTGTCGTGGGAGCTGTTCACCACCTGGCTGCTCCCCTTCGAGCTCGTCGGCCTGCTGCTGCTGGTCGCCGTGGTCGCCGCCTACGCCATGGCGCGGGCGCCGCAGCCGGGAGAGATGACGCCTGCGGCGCAGCCGGGCATCGTGACTGCCGCGGCCGCGGAGAGCGCGGAGCCGGGAGGCGAGACGACGTGACGGTGCCCATCGCCTGGTACATGGTGCTCGCCGCCGTGCTGTTCTCGATCGGCACCGTGGGCGCGCTGACGCGCCGCAACGGCATCACCATCTTCCTCTCCATCGAGCTGATGCTCAACGCGGTGAACCTGCTCATCCTCTCGTATGCACGGCTGCTCGGCGACCAGGCGGGGCAGGTGATCGTCTTCTTCGTGCTGGCGGTGGCGGCGGCGGAGGCGGCCATCGGGCTCGCCCTCTTCATCGCCGTCTACCGCCTGCGCCGCACCATCGACGTCAACCGCCTCAACCTGCTGCGCTGGTGACCGGGTACTCCAGATGGATGCGATGAGCCTGCTCTGGCTGGTGCCGCTGCTCCCCTTCGCGGGGGCGGCGCTCAACGGCGTGCTGGGGCCGCGGGTGCCGAAGGGGGTGACGACGCTCGTGGCCCTCGCCGCGCCCGGCGCCTCGCTCCTGGTGGCGCTCACCGCCATCTGGCAGTGGTGGCACGCCATGGGTCCCGAGCCCTTCGAGCAGGTGCTCTACGCCTGGACCAAGGCACCGCTTTCGATCGACGTCGCCTTCCTGCTCGACCCGCTGTCGGCGGTGATGACCTTCGTCGTCACCTTCGTCGGCTTCTGGATCCACGTCTACTCCGCCGGCTACATGCACCACGAGAAGGGGTACCAGCGCTACTTCGTGTACCTCAACCTCTTCATGGGCATGATGCTGCTGCTGGTGCTGGGCAACAACTTCCTGGTCACCTTCGTCGGCTGGGAAGGCGTCGGCCTCTGCTCCTACCTGCTCATCGGCTACTACTACGACCAGGACGAGCCGCCGCGCGCCGGGCGCAAGGCGTTCGTGGTCAACCGCATCGGCGACTTCGCCTTCCTCGTCGGCCTCTTCGCGCTGGTGCAGCGCTTCGGCACCCTCGACTACCGCAAGATCTTCGCCGCGGTCGAAGCGGCGCCGCACGCGGTGCAGGCGACCTACGCGCTGGGGCTCTCCTTCGCCGGCTTCGTGGCGCTCTGCCTGTTCATCGGCGCCACGGGCAAGAGCGCGCAGGTGCCGCTCTACGTCTGGCTCCCCGACGCCATGGCCGGCCCGACGCCGGTGTCGGCGCTCATCCACGCCGCCACCATGGTCACCGCCGGCGTCTACATCGTGGTGCGCGCCAACGCCCTCTTCCAGCTGGCGCCCGAGATCCTCTGGGTGGTCGCGATCATCGGCGCCTTCACCGCCATCCTCGCCGCCACCATCGGCGTTGCGCAGTACGACATCAA
>DATNCU010000496.1:0-2831 GCA_035607145.1 Thermoanaerobaculia bacterium | reverse complement strand
CGTCGGATCGCTGATCGAAATCACCTTGAAGGTGATCGGCGTGTAGATGGTGCCGTTGAAGGCGCCGGCCCCTGACTGGTTGCGCAGCAGCTGGTCGAAGGAGAAGACGCCGTTGCTGAACTGCACGTTGGCGATCGTGCGCTGCAGCGCGGCGGTCACGTCGACGAGGTTGATGGCCACGTTGGCAGCGCCGCTTAGGTCCGAGAAGCCGACCTGGTTGGCGTTGGCGGCGCCGAGCGGTGCGATGGCGCGCACCACGTACTCGTAGTCGAGCCGGTCGAGACCGTTGCCGGCGCCGCTGCCGATCCACTGGCCGCGGTCGAGGTAGGAGGTGGCGCCGTTGCCGTAGGTGTACTCGACGAAGGTGTAACCGGAGAGCTGCGCCTGGACGTCGCCGTCGATGTACTCGCGTCCCGGCACGCCCGGGAAGAGACGCTTCTGCGCACCGCGGGCGCGACGCTTCAGCACCTCGTAGGCGACGGCGCCGGGCACCGGCTGCCAGCTCACTTGGATCGAGGTGGGTGACGCCGGCGTCGCCGTCACGCCCTGCGGCGCTGCCGGCTTCGCCAGCGCCGCCGTGTACGAGCTCACCGCGGTGGAGATCGTCTGCCTCCCGCCCTCGGGCGGCAGCGCGTTGGCTCCCAGCTCGCGCGCGGCGAAGACCTGCTCGATGAGCGAGCGGTGGCGTCCGGGCGATTCGGGGTCCACCGGATCGACGGGGTAGAGCACCGAGTCGGCGATCAGCATGGCGTCGCGCGCCCGCACCATGGAGTCGGGGCTCATGGTGCCGAGCACGTACTCGGAGCCGAGGAAGAGGCGCTCCCAGGTCTCCTTGCCGAGCGCGATCGGGTCGGTGGGCAGACCGGTCACCGGGTTGGGCCGCTTGTAGGCGCCGCCCTGCTCGTACTGCAGCATCAATTGACGCACGTCCCACATCGCGCCGGCGTAGATCTCGCCGTCGCGGTGCTCTTCGAAGGCGTTGTTGCGCGTGCCGAGCTGCGAGTAGCGGATCTGCGAGTCGGCGTTGCGCAGCCAGCGCACGGCGTCGGGGTCGCCGCCCGCGTCGCGAACCGACTGCCGCAGCCGCTTGGAGTTGACGATGTAGCCGCCGAGGCGGGTGTTCTCGCCGATGGTGTAGGCCCAGAGGTCGGCCTGCCCCTCGTTGAGCGCCGGGCCCTCGGGCGAGCCCTCGAAGCCCGCGATGGGCGTGATCGTCGAGTGCGTGCCTTCGTGGAGCGGCACCGCGAAGTCGATCCCCAGGTCGTTGAACATGAAGCCGTGGCCGTAGAAGGTGGGATTGACGATGATCTTCTGGCCGCCCTGCTCGACCGTCTCGGGCACGGCGAAGGCGTTGTCGCAGGCGAGGAGACGTTCCTGGAAGTCGGGCGCGCCGGGCTCGGAGAGCGGCCCGCAGATGTCCTCGGCGACGTTGGGGATGTGCACCGTGCCGAGAAGGGGCGTCGACTCGTTGGGGTAGGAGTCGGGGAAGTCGCCCTGGCCGACGCCGTGGCTGTGCGCCGCGTCGCCCGCCTTGTGCACGTAGTCGAGGTACTCGAGCAGGCTGGTGATGTAGATGAACTGCGAGATGCCGTCCTGGTGCTCGGCCGGCTCGGCAGTCTGGTCGCGCTCGTTGGTGCGGCCTTCGAGCGGCGGGTTGTCCTGCGAGAAGTGGAACTGCCCGAGCGCGGCGCCGGCGAAGGGGAGCGCGATGGGCAGCGCGTTGTTGATCAGCGCGTGGGTGCCGGTGAGCGTGCCGCGGAGGCCCGTGGCGCGGCTGGTCGGGTCGATCGAGCGCACCTGGACGCGGATCTGGCCCAGCGGCGGTCCGGTCTCCCCGCCGTTGGCGTCGAGGAGGGCGCTGTCGTCCTGCAGCGCCTGGGTGATCGGCGGGCTGGTCGGGAAGTAGTCGGCGGTGATCGCCGCCGCCTCCTGCGTGCGCACGCGGTTCTCGCGGCCGAGGATGGCGCCGCTCTTGGCGTCGACCAGGTAGCGGAAGAGGCCGAAGGGGTTCTTCGAGAAGTAGAAGAAGCTCCAGGCCAGCCGGTAGCTGTTGCTGGTGGGGACGACGCGGAGCTCGGGTTGGGGCTCGGCGAGGACGCCGAGCTGCGACTCGATGAGGTCGAGCGCGGGCGCGATGGTCGCCGCCGAGCCCGCATCGAGCGGACGCGCGAAGCGGGCGAGGTCGTTGGCCGCGGTGGTGACCGCGGCGGCCGACGCGACGACCGGTGCGACGTCGAGGTCGATGCCGGAGTAGAAGGGCCCCGACACCGCGCGCACCCGCTTGCTGCCGTCGAGGACGAAGCCGAGCCCGGCGTTGTCGACACGCACGCCGGCGTGCACCTGGTCGAAGCGGACGAGGTAGCCGCCGAGCGCGGCGACCGTCTCGCGCGGCACCAGCGACGAGGAGGCGATGGCGCCGAAGAGGTCCTGGTTGGCGGCTACGAAGTCGAGCGCCGCCTGCTCCGGCGTCGCCGAAGAGGGCGGCGAGGCGAAGCCGTGCAGGACGTCGATCGAGCCGGCGAAGCGGTCCCAGCGCGCCACCGCGCCGGGGTGGGCGGAGCGGAAGCTCGCGAGCGCCTGCGTCTGCGCCGCGGTGGCGAGGCGCTGGACGACGACGCCCACGGTCTGGTTGACGTCGATGGTCGAGATCCCCGTCACGCCGCGGTCGCGGGCGAGGTCGAGCGCATCGGCGGCGCCGCGCGCGGGCAGGCTGGAGAGCAGCAGGCTCCCGGCGAGGACGGGGACGAGCAAGGCGGCGAAGGAACGATGCTTCCTGGCTATCGAGGTCGTGATCACGATGGGCTCTCCCGGGAGTTGAGGTTCACCGGCGC
>DATNCU010000490.1:0-11819 GCA_035607145.1 Thermoanaerobaculia bacterium | reverse complement strand
CGCATCATCGTCGACAGCAAGAAGATCCCCGACGAGCAGGCGATCTGGCTGTCGCGCGACATCGCGCGGAAGATCGAGGCCGACTTGACCTATCCCGGCCAGATCAAGGTGACGGTGATCCGCGAGACGCGTTCGATCGAGTACGCGAAGTAATCGTGAAGATCCTGTTCGTGGGGGACGTGGTCGGTAGCCCCGGCCGCCGCATCGTCAAGGACCGGCTGCTCGGCATCGTCGACCGCCACCAGATCGACTTGACGATCGTCAACGTCGAGAACGCCGCCGGCGGCTTCGGCATCACCCCCGAGGTGATGGCGGAGCTCGACGGCCTGCCCATCGACGCCTTCACCTCCGGCAACCACATCTGGGACAAGAAGGAAGGGCTGCCGCTGCTCGAGAGCGGCCGGGTGCTCCGCCCCGCCAACTACCCCGCCGGCAATCCGGGCTCCGGCGTGCACCTCGGCGAGACGGCCGCCGGCATTCCGGTGGCGGTCGTGAACCTCGAAGGTCAGGTCTTCATGAAGGCGCTCGACTCGCCCTTCCGCACCGCTGATCGCGTCCTCGCGGACTTGCCGCGTCAAGTGAAGGTGATCGTCGTCGACTTCCACGCCGAGGCCACCAGCGAGAAGCAGGCGCTGGGCTTCTACCTCGACGGCCGGGTCTCGGCCGTGCTCGGCACCCATACCCACGTCCCCACCGCCGACGAGCGCCTGCTGCCCAAGGGCACCGCCTTCCTCTGCGACGTCGGCATGACCGGGCCCTACGAGTCGATCATCGGCATGAACGTGGAGAAGGTGCTGCACCGCTTCCTGATGCATACTCCGTCGAGCTTCGACGTAGCCAAGAAAGACGTCCGCCTCGCCGCCGTGGTTATCGAGGTCGACGAAACGACCGGCCGCGCCCGCGGCATCGAGCGCCTGCTGATCTCATGAGACGACAGAAGCCCACCGACCTCGAGGCGCTCCGCCAGGCCCCCGGCCGCGCCGGCCTGTCGGTGATCATCACCACCTTCAACGAGGAGGTGAACGTCGCCGACTGCATCGAGTCGGTGCTGTGGGCCGACGAGATCCTCGTCGTCGACTCCTTCTCGCGCGACCGCACGGTGGAGATCGCCAAGGGCTACCCGGTGCAGGTGCTGCAGCGCGAGTATTTCGGCTCGGCGGCGCAGAAGAACTGGGCGATCGACCGCACCACCAAGGAGTGGGTGTTCATCGTCGACGCCGACGAACGGGTGCCGGCGCCGCTCGCCGGCGAGATCCTGCGCACCCTCGCCGACCCGCCGGCGACGGTCAACGGCTTCGCCATCCGCCGCGAGAACATCTTCGTCGACCGCGTCATCCAGCATTCGGGGTGGTCCACCGACACGGTGATCCGCCTCTTCCGCCGCGACAAGGGGCGCTACCCGAACCGGCGCGTGCACGCCGACCTCGCCGTCGAGGGGCCGACGCCGCTGCTCAAGAACGCCTTCATGCACTACACCTTTCGCTCCTTCGACCAGTACTTCGACAAGTTCCTCAAGTACGCGGAGTGGGGAGCGGCGCAGGCCTACCGCGAGGGGCGCAGCGTCGGGGTGACGCAGATCGCCGGCCGTCCGCTGTGGCGTTTCCTCCGTACTTACGTCATCCAGCTGGGCTTCCTGGATGGGCTGCACGGGCTGGTGCTGTGCACCCTGCAGGCGTTCGGGGTCTTCCTCAAGTACGCCCGGCTGTGGGAGTACCGGCTGCGGGCGAAGCGGGGCGAGGTGATCCAGCTGCCCGCGTTCGACGAGGACCCGCGGACGTGGCAGCGGCAGGACAGCGAGCGGCGTGCGGAGGGCGAGGCCGAAGCGGGGGAGAGCCCCACCTAGGAGCCGGCGCCGCGGCCGAGCGGGACCGGCAGGCGAGAGGGCGAGGGCATGGTGAGGATCGCGAGGGCGAAACTTTCGCACTCCGTGTGCGGCGCGCAGACGCATAGGCGGGGCGGCTGGCGTTGCTGCATTCGGGCCGCAGCCACGCTGCTGCTCGCCGCGCTCTTCGCGGGCGCGGGGCGCGCTCAGTCGACGGCAGTGGCCGCTTTCGGCCTCGTCGGCCCCGAACCCGGGGAGAAGCGCGCCGCGGTGCTCGACCTCGAGTATCGCGGCGCCCCTTGGCGCTTCGGCATCGGACCGGCCGTCGGCGTCTCCGCCAACAGCGACGGCGCCGCTTACCTGCGGGCGGGCTTCACGCGCGACTTCCCCTTCGCCCGCCGCTGGAACGCCAACGTCACCATGGCCGCCGGCGCCTATGTGAAGGGTCATGGCAAGGACCTCGGCCGCGGCCTGGAGTTCCGCTCGGCGCTCGACGTCTCCTTCGAGGTGAGCCCGGGGATGCGCTTGGGGGCCGCTCTCGCCCACCTCTCCAACGCCGGCGTCAGCAAAAGGAACCCGGGCATCGAAACGCTGACGCTCACGCTCGCGTTCACGCCCACCCGCATGACGCGGCGCCGCTGAGCCGACGCACGACCGGCGGCCTGCGGAGGCTGTGCTACGCTGCCCGCGAGGAGGCGCGATGGCCGTCGACCCCGAGCTGCTGGAGATCCTGGTTTGCCCCAAGAGCAAGGGGCCGCTCGAGCTCGTCGAGCTGCCGGCCGACCTGCGGCGCACCGTCGCCGACAAGTACCGCGAGCACTTCCGCGACGAGGAGCCGGTGGTCGAGCAGGCCCTCTACTGCCCCACCTCGGGGCTCGTCTACCCGATCGTCTCCGACATCCCGATCATGCTCATCGACGAGGCGCTACCGGCCTCGGCGATCGGGCGGTAGCGGCAGATCGTGGCCGAGTCGGCCGCGCCGGAGGCGCGCGCGGCGTTCGTCTCGTGGCTCGCCGCGCTGCGGCCGGAGATCGACGCCACGTTGGACCGCGTGCTGCCCGCGGCCGACGAGCCGCCGGTGCGCCTCCACGCGGCAGTGCGGTACAGCGTGCTGGCGCCGGGTAAGCGCGTGCGGCCGGCTCTGGCGGTGCTCGCGGGAGAAGCGCTGGGCGCGGCGCGCGAAGGGCTGCTGCCTGCCGCGGTCGCGCTGGAGCTCATCCACGCGTACAGCCTGGTGCACGACGACCTGCCGGCGCTCGACAACGATGACCTGCGCCGCGGTCGCCCCACGCTGCACAAGCAGTACGACGAGGCGACGGCGATCCTCGCCGGCGACGCCCTGCTGACGCTCGGGCTGACGCTGCTGGCTCGCGAGCCGGCGAGCGCGTCGGCCGAAGCGCGCCGCCGCGCCGTCGAGCTCGTCGGCACCGCGATCGGTACGCCCGGCATGATCGGCGGCCAAATGGAAGACCTCGAAGCCGAGCGCGAGTGGCCCGCTTCGCCCGAGGAAGCGCTGGAACGTATCCACCGCGGCAAAACCGGCGCGCTGCTCACCGCGTCTCTGCGGCTCGGCGGCCTGCTCGGCGGCGGCGACGACGAGATCGACGCGAGGCTGCAAGCGCTGGGCGAGCGCCTCGGCCTGATGTTTCAGATCGCCGACGACATCCTCGACGTCGAAAGCACCGCCGAGCAGCTCGGCAAGCGAGCCGGCAAGGACGCAGTCGCCAAGAAATTGACGTTCCCCGGACTCTACGGCGTCGAAGAGAGTCGTAGTCGGCTCGGTCAGCTGCGAGCGGAAGCATTGGCCATCGCCGCGGCCTTACCAGGTGAGGCGTCGCTTTGGGTCGGACTGGTGGAGTACCTCGCAGGTCGCGAGGCCTAGCGTTCCTTGTCGGCACGCGCTCGGTCGGAAGAGAAGAGCGCAGGTCAGCGTCGGTGACCTCGAGCGGGCCGGCACGGGCGGCGGGCTCCACGGGTCCCCGCCTCGGTCGGTATCCCGTCCGTGCTCGACGAGGACGTCTGCGCGCGGACGGGAGCCCTCCGCCCGGGCGCCCGCTCCGCCCGCCGCCCGCACCGGCCCGGAGCCACTACCATCCCGATGCGCGCCATCTTCGGCCTATGCTTGCGGAGTCCCAGCCTCCACGCGTGACATCTGTAGAGGAAGGGGAGAATCAGATGAAGGTATTCATCAGTTGGAGTGGCGCGCGGAGTCAACTACTCGCGCAGGCGCTTCATGGCTGGCTGCCGCTCGTACTCCATTACGTCAAACCTTGGCTATCGGAGGCGGACGTGGCCGCTGGAGAGCGGTGGGCTCAAGCTGTGGCCAAGGAGCTTGAATCTTCCAATTTCGGAATCATCTGCGTTACGCCTGAGAATCTCGGCTCTCCCTGGGTTCTCTTCGAGGCGGGAGCTCTCGCGAAGTCGATGCAGGGAGCCAAGGTCATCCCTCTTCTCTTCAGCCTTGAATTCAGCGACATCAGTGGACCCCTTGCACAGTTCCAGGCGAAGAAGTTCGAGAGAGCCGGCCTCGGCGAGGTCATTCACTCCCTAAACCAAGCCGCGGATCAGCCGATACCCGAGGATCGAGCCCGCCAGCTCTTCTCGGCTCTGTGGCCAGAACTAGAGAAGCAACTCGAATCAGTGCCAGACGAGGCTCCAAGCGAGAAGCACATGCGGCCACAACACGAAATCCTGGAAGAACTAGTCACCGGCGTTCGGGGGCTCGATGTGCGCTTTAGGGCTTTGGAGGGCGTCGTCTCAGAGTCTGGTCCGCGCTCAAGCCGTCGCCGCTTCCGTCATTTTCTCCCCATGATGTTCGACGAGATGGCTCACATGGTCTCAGAGGAAGGGGATGATCCGATATCGCTTCTCATGTTCGGCGGCCTACTGAAGGACGATTTTCCGTGGCTCTACGAGATCCTGATCGAGGCCTACCGCGAAGTGCGCGACGGTAATCCCCAGGATGCGCAGAAGGCGATTGAGCGCCTGCGTCGCGTCACCCGAACCCTCGGACGAGGGCCGCTCATGGAAGAATTCTTCGGTTCCTCCAAGGAGGCCCACATGGTCATGACGGAGCTCCCCATGGTGCTCGACCACTTTCTCCACCGGTTTGAGGCTCGGCGTCTGAAGGCGTCGGAGAGTGACGTTGCCGAACCCGACAAGGCCTCCGAGTAGTAGCATCATGTGCGACCAGAAGGTGAAGAATGAATCCTTTCGCTCACCCTGGCAGCCGGCCGCAGCCCGCACTCGAAGAGGCTGTTGCCGCGAAGAGCCTGCCGAGAAGGTTCGGCTCGCAATGTTGAGATGGGCTCACCATCGTCCTACGGCAGGGAGGATGAGATGGCCAATAAGCTCATATCCCACGATCTTCGCAAACCGGACGTAACTACAGCAAGCTCTACGTGCGATTAAGGCCCCCGGCTCGTAGTGGCACTGCTTAGAGTCGGTCTGGATCGTGAGCACGGCGCGCACCACGCCTGAGATTCGAGATCATCTCAAGCAGCACCTCGACGCTAATGACGATCTTTTGGTGTTCGAACTCAATGGCAACTGGGCGACCTATGGCTTAACGGACGAGCGGAACACCTGGCTGCGGAGCAACCTCGGTTCCTAGACCCTGTTGGCGGCGCCCTAAGCGACTCCTCCGCGGTCTGTCCGCCTGAAATGGCCGTGCCAGCAGAGGTGGTTTGATCGCAGTCCATCCTGGTCGGCACGAAGGGAGTGGTTCTGGCCGGTGTGGGCGCCGGGCGGAGCGGGCGCCGGGGGGAGGGCTCCCATCCGCGCGCAGCGAAGCGAGCACGGATGGGATACCCACCGAGCGGGGACCCGTGGAGCCCGGCGCCCTCACCGGCCGCTTGGAGTCACCGTCGCTCGCAATCGCTGTGAAGCGCCATGAGCCCGCCCGGATTGCCCGAGCCGCACGCTGTTAGCCTCGCGACGATGCGTCTCGACCAGCTTCTTGCCGCACGTGGCCTCTTCGCCAGTCGCGAGCAGGCGCGTCGCGCTGTCATGGCCGGCGAGGTGCGCGTCGCCGGGCAAGTTATCGACAAGCCGGGTGCGGCCGTCGCCGACGACGCTCTGATCGAGATCACTGCCCGCCCACCGTTCGTGTCCCGTGGCGGCCTCAAGCTCGCCGCCGCGCTCGATCGCTTCGGCGTCGGGGTCACTGGCCTAGTCTGCCTCGACGTGGGTGCCTCCACGGGCGGCTTCACCGACTGCCTCCTGCAACGCGGCGCCGCCCGCGTTTACGCACTCGACGTCGGCCGCGGGCAGCTCGAGTGGCGGCTGCGGCAGGACCCGCGCGTCGTCGCGATCGAAGGAGTCAACGCCCGCCACCTCGCCGCCGACGCGCTGCCCGAGCGTTGCGACCTCGTCACCGTCGACGTCTCCTTCATCTCGCTGCTCAAGGTGGTGCCGGCGCTGTTGCCGCACCTTCGCCCCGGCGGCCTCCTCCTCGTCCTCGTCAAGCCCCAGTTCGAGGCCGGCCGCGCCGCCGTCGGCAAGGGTGGCATCGTGCGCGACGAGGCGGTTCGGCGGCAGGTGATCGACGAGCGCGTCGGGCAGCTCGTGGCGCTGGGCCTGGAGCCGCGCGGCGTCATGGATTCGCCGGTTGCCGGCGCCGAGGGCAACGTCGAGGCGCTGGCGCTGTTGCGCTGCCATAATACGCGGCCATGACGCCCGAGGCCGGAGAGGCGGCCGCCCCCCTCCTCAGCCGCGACATCGCGTTCCGGCGCGTCGGCGTGGTGGCCAAGGCGGCGAGCGCGGAGGCCATGCGCACGGCGGCCGAGCTCGACGAGTGGCTGGTGCGGCGCGGCATCGAGGTGCGGCTGGAGGAGGCGAGCCTGCCCGGCGGCGTCGGGGGCGCCCGTGCCGTGCTCGCCGGCGCCGAGCTCGACCTCGTCGTCGTGCTCGGCGGCGACGGCACGCTGTTGTCGGTGGCGCGCTCGCTCGAGCGCACGACGCCGATCATCGGCGTCAACATGGGAAGCCTCGGGTTCCTCACCGAGGTCAACCGCGGCGACCTCTACCCGACGCTCGTGCGCGTGCTCGCCGGCGAGTTCACACTGGAGGAGCGCTCGCTGCTCTCGGCCGAGGTGCAGCGCAGCAACGGCGAACGGCTTCGGTACCGCGTGCTCAACGACGCGGTGATCGCCAAGACCGCGCTCTCCCGCATCATCGAGCTGGCGCTCGTCGTCGACGGCAACCTGGTCGGCAACTTCCGCGCCGACGGGCTGATCATCTCCACGCCGACGGGATCGACTGCCTACAATCTCTCGGCCGGCGGCCCCATCCTCTACCCGCAGCTGCCGGTGGCGGTGATCACCCCCATCTGCGCTCACACCCTGTCGCTGCGGCCGCTGGTGGTGCCCGACACGAGCCGCATCGAGGTGACGCTGCACACCGAGCTCGAGGAGGTCTACCTGACCCTCGACGGCCAGGAGGGGGCCGAGCTCCACCACCGCGACCGCGTCGTCATCGGCCGCAGCGACACCGTGGTGCACCTGATCAAGGCCGCCGGCCGCAGCTTCTACGACAGCCTGCGCGGCAAGCTGCGCTGGGGGGGATAGTTGGCGGAGCCGGAGGGGAAGCCCCGGCGCCGCGGCGACCGGCGGCAGGGCGTCGACAGGCGCCAGGCCGATCAAGGGCCTCCTGCGGGGACGCCGGAACGGCGCCGGGGCGAGCGCCGCATGCGGGAACGGCGCAGACCGGGGTGGGTGCGGAAGTGGGTCCTGCGGCCGTTCGTGTGGCTGCTGCTGCTCGTCGTTGTGTTGCTGGCGGCGGCGATCTGGTACCTCTACCGGCCGGCGGTGCAGCGGCAGGTGCTGGCGCGGCTGATCCCGCGCGTCGAGGCCTACCTCGGCCGCGACGTCAGCGTCGGCTCTCTGCGCTACAGCCTCTTCCCGCTCTGGCTCGAGCTGCGCGACGTCAGCGTCGCCGGCCCGCGGCCGGGCGACCTGCCCATCCTCACCATCCGCCGCGTCTACGCGCAGGCGGAGATCCCCAGCCTCAAGAAGCAGGTGCTGCAGCTGCAGGAGGTGCAGGCGGAGGGCGTGCAGGTGTTCGTCGACCGCTTCCTCGACGGTAGCGACAACTGGCCGCGGCCGCGCCGCGACCGGCCGTCGACCCGCAAGCCGTGGGAGCTCGACATCACCTCGTTCACCGTCACCGACAGCGTGCTCCGCTTCCACGACGACGCGGTGCCGATGGACCTCGACGCGCAGCACATCCGCGTCGCCCTGCTCGGCATGGGCGGCACCGACCTGCAAGGGCGCGCGGTGGCCGAAGCGGTCACCGTGCGGCTGCCGCGCGCCCGGCCCTACACGGCAGCCGTCGCCGGCAAGATCGCCGTGCACCGCGACGGCATGGAGATCGTCAGCGCCCGCGCCACCTCGCCGGAGGCGACGGTGTCGGGGCGCGGCCTGGTGCGCTGGCGCGGCGACAAGCGCGTCGATCTCAAGATCAACGGCAGCGTCGCCGCCGACGTCTTCCAGCGCCTCGGCTACATCGAGGACCAGGTCGACGGCTGGTTCCAGGTCGACGGCTCGGTGGGATGGAAGCCGGGCGTGTGGGGCTTCCGCGGCCAGGCCCGCGCGTCGCGGCTGCGCGCGCTCGACTGGGAGCTTTCGGGAGTCGAGGCGTCGGTCGTCGGCGACCGCAACGCGGTGTGGGCCGATGTCGACCGCGCCCGCTACGCCGGCGGCGGCGTCACCGGTTGGGTGGAGGTGACGCTGCCGAAGCGGGCCCAGCGCGAGGGCGACGTGCGGCGCACCCGCATGCAGCTGCGCCTCGAAGGCATCGACGCCGAGAAGTTCCTCGACGACTCGCACATCCCGGTGGGCGACATCGCGGCGCGCATCGGCGGCACGCTCGACTACCGCTTCGCCGAAACCGACTGGCGGCACGGCCAGGGGCTTGCCGACATGCGCTTGACCGCCGATGCGAAACAGGGGCACGGGCTCGCCGTCGCCGGGGCCGTGCCGCTGGTGATCGACCGCGGCGTGGTGAGCACGCAGGCGGTGCGTCTCTTCGCTCCGGGTCAGGAGGTCACCGGCGCCGCGCGCTACGAGCTCGCGCGCGAGAGCGGCAGCATCGACTACCAGGTGCATAGCACCGACCTCGGACCGCTGGCGGCGGCGTTGCCGGTGTCGCCGGCGGCCGACGGCGGCACGCCGCTGTGGCTGCCGACGCGCGGCAGCGGCGAGATCTCGGGCACGCTTCAGCTGGCACCGCACGACACCTCGACCGAGCTTCACCTCGCCCTTGTCGACGCGGTAGCGCGCGGCATCGCCGCCGATCGCGCCGAGGGCACGGTGACGCTTTCCGGCGACGCGGTGGAGGCGATGCGGCTCGAGCTGACGAAGGGCACCGGTGCCGCGCTCATCGCCGGCAGCATCGGCTACGGCAAGGGCACGCCGTGGAACGTCGACCTCGACGTCGCCGGTTGGCCGGTGGAGGCGGCGCAGCCGTGGCTGGAGTTCGACCTGCCGGCGACGGGGCCGTTCACCGGCAGCGTCACCCTCGGCGGTGCGGGCAAGAGCAGCCGCGGCGAGATCGCCGGCGAGGTGGCGCCGGGGACGCTGCTTACCGTGCCCGTCGACCGCCTGCGCACGCGCATGGTGTGGGACGACGCGGCGTTGCGCATCGAGCACCTCACGGCGACGGCACCGGCCGGCGAGGCGACGCTCGAAGGCACCATGGCCTTCCCCGGCCACGAGCTGCGGATGACGGTGGCGGCAAGCAGCCTCGACACCGGCAAGCCGCCGCTCGCCGAGCTGCTCGGCGGCGTGCAGGGCGGACTGTCGTTCGCCGGCACCATCGAGGGGACGCTCGACCGGCCGGCGATCCGCGGCGACGTCGTCGGCGAGCGGCTGGCGCTCGCCGGCCGCACGCTGGGCGAGGACGGCCGCGCCGCGCTGCACGTCGACTGGAACGGCCAGCAGCTGCGCGCCGACGGCTCGCTGCTCGGGCTGGCGAAGCTCTCCGGCGGCGGCGGCTTCGACCTCGAGCGCGCCGACCTCACTTTTGCCGTCGAGGCCGACGAGCTCGCCGCGCTCGCCGGCTTCGCGCCGGAGGGAACGCCGGAGATCCACGGCAGCGCCGCGGGCGAGCTGCGCATCGCGGGGCAGCTCACCGCGCCGGAGCTGGCGCTGCGCCTCGATCGCCTCGCGGCCACCGTGGGCGGCACGCCGCTGGAAGCGCGGCGGCCGGTGCGGCTGCGCCTCGCCGAGCTCGACCGCGGCGGGCGGCTGTGGTTCGACTCGCTCTACCTCGGCACGCCGGAAGGGGAGAGCGAAGTGGTGGTGGCGGGCAGCGCCGGGCTCGCCGCCGACGCGCCGCTCGACCTGCGGCTGCAAGGCGTCGTCGAGAACCAGTGGCTCAAGCCGATCCTGCCCGGCTTCGAGCTCTCCGGCAGCAGCGACGTGCTGGCCACCGTGCGTGGCACGCCGGAGGCGCCGAAGGTCAACGGCCAGGCGTCGTTGCGGCCGGGCGTGCAGCTCACCTCCGAGGCGCTGCCGGCGCCGATCACCGACGTGCAAGGCGTGGCGCTCTTCTACCCCGACCGCCTCGTCGTCGACCGCTTCCAGGGCGAGATGGGCGGCGGCACGCTGCAGGCAAGCGGCACGCTGGAGTGGCCGCGCCCCGACCGCCCCACCTCGGCGCGCTTCCAGGTGGCGCTGCGCAAGGTGACGATGAATTACCCCGAGGGGTGGACCTCGCGCGGCGACGCCGACCTCGTCTGGTCGATCGCCGGCGACGAGCAGACGATCCGTGGTCAGGTGCTGCTCGATCGCGCCCTCTACCTGCGCGACGTCGACGTGGGTGTGGTGCCGCTGCTGCAGAAGTTCTTCCGCAAGCAGCGGCAGGAGGTGGCGGTCGCCAACGAGGAGCTCGGCGACGTGCAGCTCAACCTGCAAGTGCGCGCGCCGGGCGCGGTGCGCATCAAGAACAACCTCGCCGATCTCAAGGGCACGGCGGAGCTGACGGTGCGCGGCAGCCTGGCGGGGCCGATCCTCTTCGGCCGCGTCGAGGCCGAGCCGGGCGGGCGGCTCAACTACGCCGACAACGACTACCGCATCGAGCGCGCCACCCTCACCTTCGCCAACCCCTACCGCGTCGAGCCGCTGCTCGACCTCGTCGCCACCACGCGGGTGGCGAGCTACGACGTGCGCCTGGCGCTGTTCGGCAACCTCGAGCGGCTCAACGCCACGTTCTCCTCGGACCCGCCGCTGCCCGATCTCGAGGTGCTGTCGCTGCTGCTCTCGGGCGCGCCGGGGCGGCTCGAGGACGAGCTGTCGCAACTGCGCGGCCCGCAGCAGCAGACGACCGACAACTCCGCCGCCGAAGGGTTGCTGCTCGGCCAGGCGGCGTCGGCGATCACCCAGCGGGTGGGGAGCCTCTTCGGCTTCGATGCCTTTCGCATCGAGCCGCTGTCGCGAAGCGGCGAGTCGGTGTCGTCGGCGCGCGTCACCGTCGGCAAGCGCATCTCGCGCCGCGTCTACCTCACCTACTCGTACGACCCCTCGTCCACTGGCGGCCAGCGCTTCCAGGTGCAGTGGCAGGTGGGGAGGGGGCTCTCCGTGCTGCTCACCCAGGAGCAGGACTCGTATGCCGTGGACGTCCTGTGGGAGCACCGGTTCTGAGGCTTCTGGCGACCGTTCGGCGTGCGGCGGCGGCGTTGTGGCTGCTGCTTGCGACGTTGAGCTCGCTCGCGGTGCGCGCGCAGGAACCGGCGGCCACACCGACGGCGGCTGCCGAGGTCCAAGCGCCGTCTGCGAACGAGCCGGTGGTGACCGCCGTCGAGCTGCTCAGCGACGCGCCGATCGACGACGTCGACGCCGCGCTCGAGCTGATCACCCTGCAAGTCGGCGCGCCCTACGACGAGCGCGAGGCGCGCCGCACGCTGCGCAACCTCGAAGCCAGCGGCCTCGCCGCCGAGGCGGAGATCTGGACGCGGCCGGACCAGGCAGGCACGGGCGCGGTGGTGATGGCGGCCATC
>DATNCU010000485.1:0-2681 GCA_035607145.1 Thermoanaerobaculia bacterium | reverse complement strand
CGGCTTCCACACCATCCACGGCCGCGCGCCGGCGGTGGCGACGGGGCTCAAGACCTCGCGCCCCGACCTCGACGTGTGGGTGGTGACCGGCGACGGCGATGCGCTGTCGATCGGCGGCAACCACTTGATCCACACCATCCGCCGCAACGTCGGCCTGAAGATCCTGCTCTTCAACAACCGCATCTACGGCTTGACCAAGGGCCAGTACTCGCCGACGAGCGAGATGGGGAAGAAGACCAAGTCGACGCCCTACGGCTCGGTCGACTATCCGTTCAACCCGTTGTCGGTGGCGCTCGGCGCCGGGGCTACGTTCGTGGCGCGTAGCGTCGACGTCTTCCAGCAGCACCTCAAGCAGACGCTGAAGCGCGCCGCCGAGCACCAGGGCACCGCCTTCGTCGAGATCTACCAGAACTGCAACATCTTCAACGACGGCGCCTTTGCCGGGATGGCCGAGAAGGAGACGCGCGAGGAGGCGACGCTCTACCTCGAGCACGGCAAGCCGCTCGTCTACGGCGCCAAGAAGGACAAGGGCATCCGCCTCGATTCGCGCACGCTCAAGCTCGAAGTCGTGCCGATCGAGAACGGCGTGCTGCCCGACGACCTCGTGGTGTGGGACGAGACGCGCAGCGACCCGGCGATCGCCTTCATGCTGGCGCAGCTCGAGCCGCCGGCGTTTCCGACGCCCATCGGCGTCTACCGCGCCGTCTCGCGGCCCACCTACGAGCAGCGGGTGATCGGCCAGATCCAGGCGCAGCAGGACAAGCAGGGCACCGGCACGCTGGAGGCGCTGCTGTACTCGGGCGAGGTGTGGCGGGTCGATGGTGACGGCAACATCGTGCGCCAGGGCACCGGGAGCCTGGAGTGAGCGCCGCCGCCCCGAAATCGCTCGACCAGCTCGGCCCCGGCGACTTCCAGCCGCTCGTCGGCCAGAGCTTCACCGTGGTGCTCAACGAGGGCGACCTCGCCCTCGAGCTGGTCAACGTCCGCGTGCTGCCCAAGCACTCGCGGCGCGCGGAGCCCTTCGTGCTGCTCTTCCACGGCCCGCAACAACCAGTGCTGCCGCAGCGCATCTACACCGTGGCACACGGCGAGACTGGGCCGCTGGTGATCTTCCTCGTGCCGGTGCAGGGCGGCGCCGCCGGCATCGAGTACGAAGCCGTTTTCAATTAGCCGCGCCAGTGGCGACGACGGCAGGACGCGGCGCCGGCAGCGCAACGCAGGGCGCGGTGGCGGGGTCGGCGAGCGGGCGGTCGCCCTCGACGACGGCGCGCGACAGGCGGTTGTTGGCGGCGAGACGCTGCGACACGTCGCCAGCGACCGCCGGCTCGTAGCCGCCGAGCGCCACGTTCCCGGTATCGCGCTGGCGCACGGCCACGGACGGCGCGCCCGCGCTGCCCTCGGCGAAGCGGTTCTCCGCGAGGGTGACGCAAGCGCGGCCCTCGCCGTTGCTCTCGACGAGCAGGGCGGGGTATGAGGCGGTACCGATCGCGGAGCCGCTCGCCAAGTCGTTGTCGCGCGCCGCGATGCCGAGACTCGTCCGGGCGGCGGCGACGGCGTACACAGCCTCGGCTCGCTGCCCGGCGATGCGGTTGCCGGCCAGCGTCAGCGCCGCCTCGCCGGCGTCGCCGAGCAGCAGCACGATGCCGCGCGAGGCGCCAGCGCCGCCGACCACGTTGGCGAGCAGCTCGGCCTGCAGCCGGCCGCGGCCGTTGGCGGCGAGCACCAGCGCCGATTCGCGCGCCGGCAAGTCGTTCCCGCGGAGGGCTATCTCGAGCCTGCCGTCGCCACGCGCCACCGCGGCGAGCGCCGCCGCGGTGCCGCCAGGCAGCTCGCCGACGAGGCCGCTGCCGGAGAGCTCGAAGCGCAGGCGAGCGTGGCCGTCGGCGGCGAGCGCGAAGCCGTTGCCGGTGACGCCTTCGAGCACGGTCGACGCGGCGGCGACGGTGATCGCGGCGTCGCCGGTGACGCGCACCGAGAGGCCCTCGCCGCCCGCTTCGCCACCGGCGAGAGTCACGCCATCGAGCTCGACGCGCGCCGTGCCGCGTGCGCTCTCGATCGTCAATGCCGGCGTGCCGGTGGCGCGCAGGTCCGTCGACTCGACGCGCACGGGGCCGCTCGGATCGCGTAGGCGCAGCGCGCCGTCGACGTGCAGAGCGGCGAGACGGACGTCGGCGACGTCGTCGCCTGAGACTGCCACGGCCCCGTGCGCCGAAACCGCCAGGCCTTCGAGGCGGACGTGGTCGGCGAGCGTCACCACCGGGCCTGCGGCCGCACTCAGCAGCGGCGGCTCGCCGGCGGGCAGCGGCCCCTCACCCTCGGGCGTGAACGGCGCTCCGCTGCCCACCAGCCGCTGGCCCGAGCGCAACCGGATGCCGCCATCGAGCCCGCGTGAGGTGCCGTCGCCGCGGAAGACGTAGATGGTGTCTCCGGCGTCGGCGGCGCGCTCGGCGCGCGCCAGGCGGTCGAACGGCGCCACCATCGAGCCGTCGCCGTCGGACGCCGCGGCGTTGTCGACGTACCAGACGCGCGCCGGCAGCGGCGGCTTGCGCTGGTCGATCGCGCGCGCAAGCGGCGTCGAGGCGATCGTCGCTGCGACGAGCAGCGCGGCGGCGGCAGACCGGTGGAGGGGAGTGGAGCCCATGCGCGCGAGGCGATGGCGACGTCCGTCGTCGCCGGCGGTG
>DATNCU010000482.1:0-2851 GCA_035607145.1 Thermoanaerobaculia bacterium | reverse complement strand
CATTCGATCCCCGGCGGCAGCGCGAACCGGTTGCGCACGTCGCGTTCCCGCCGGCCCCAGAGCTGGGCGTCGACGGTGAGCACCAGCGCTTTGCAACCTGCGGCCTCGGCGCGCTCGACGAGGGCGCGGGTGGCTTCGCGGTCGCGGTAGACATAGAGCTGGAACCACACCGCCGCGCCGGTGGCGCACACCGCCTCGAGCGTGCAGGTGGAGAGCGTGCTGAGCATCATCACCGTGCCCAGCGCCGCGGCGGCGCGCGCGGTGGCGACCTCGCCCTCCTCGTGCGCCAGGCGGTGGAAGGCGGTAGGTGCCACCAGCACGGGCATCGACACCGGCTGCCCGAGCACGGTGGTGGCGAGCGTGCGCGACGAGAGGTCACGCAGCACGCGGTAGACGAGCTTGCGGCGACGGAAGGCCGCCTGGTTGTCGGCGAGCGTCAGCTCGTCGTAGGAGCCGCCCGCGTAGTAGTCGTAGGCGAGCGGTGACAGGCGCGCCCGCGCCACCGCCTCGAAGTCGTCGAGGTTGGCGAGGGAGGTCAGGTCGACCGGCGTGGCGCCGATCGACGCCGGCGCGTCGAGGATCTCCGTCATCGGAGCGAGCTTAGCCCGGCGCAGGGCGCCTGCGGTTACCCGGCGTGCGCTTGTCCTTCCGCCGCTTGGGCCGTTCGGACGCAGCGGCGGTTGCGGCAGCGTTCGAGACGTCGCCGGTGTCCTCGAACAACCGTTGCGGATCACCCCACACCGCGCCCAGCGCGTTGGCCGGCCACAGCTCGAGATAGGTGCCGAGCAGCACCAGCGCCGGCACCACGAGCATCACGGGCAGGTGGATGCCGAGGACGAACATCCCCATCGCCTTGAGGATGAGCAGGTAGGCGTCCCAGCGCAGCGCCTGCTTCATCTCGCGCTCGGGCAGCGTGCCATAGCCCCGGCGGAAGGCGGCCACCATCTGGCTCACCACGACGGCGCCGAAGGTCGCCCACAGCCCCGGTGAGGAGCGGATCTGCCGCCACATCTCGGGGTCGAGCAGGTAGCCGTTGAGCGGGATGAGCACGATCCAGTACGGCAGGCAGAGGAAGGCGACGAGGATGGCCCACACGAGCACCGCCGAGACCACCAGCTTGGCGACGTTGGTGCGCACCTCGGGCGTCTCGCGGATCGCCCGGGGCACGATGGCGGTGAGGATGGCGACGAGACCCACCAGGCCGTCGAACCAGAAGCTGAAGATCACCAACGAGCGCGACCAGCCGAGCGCAAAGACGCCGACGACCGGCACCAGGTTGCGCGCGATCACCACCCAGGCGCCCGGCCGCCGCCTGAGGTCGCGCCAATGCGCGGCGAGGCTCGGCGGCCGGCGCGGCAGCCGCCCGGCGCTGGAGGCGGAAGTCGTCATCGTTGGAGATCCGTCGCGAAGAAGCGTCTCACGGCGCAGCCGCGACGCTCAACCGCGAGCCTCGCGCGCCTTCTCCACCGCGGCGGCCAGGATCACCGACACGACGCCGACCGCCGCGAACGCAGCGCACGTGAGCAGGCTAGCCCGCTCGCCGATGCCGGCGAAGTCGAGCGGCGAGTCGCGCTGGATGGCGACGTACCAGAGCGCGGTGTAGGCGCCGAGGAAGAGCTTGCCGCCGCCCGTGAGCCAGCCGAGGCCAGCGGCGGCGGTGGCAGTGAAGAGCAGGCCGAGGAGCATCGCCAGGCCGTGGCCGCCGTCGCGCAGCAGCGAGCGCAGCAGCACCGGCGCGGCGGCGAGCAGCACGAAGCCGAGGACTGCCGCCACCTTCCACGCCACCCGCGAGCGCGGCAGCCCCGGCTGTGCTAAGACGGTGGCGCCGGTGCCGGCGAGCTCCTCGCGCGCCGCCGCCTCGCCAATCACCGGCGCGAGCAGCAGCAGGAAGATGGCGATGGGCGCTGTGACGCCCGAGCCGGGCACCACCAGTGAGGCGGCCGAGGCGGCGAGCATGGGCCACTTGATCCACGACGCGGACTGCCAGAGCAGCATGCCTTCGGCGAGCACGGAGCGGGCGAAGCTCGGCGCGCCGTGGTGCGGGCGGAACGCCACCGCGGACGCACCGGCCGGCGCCTGCCAGTCGGCCGTCGCCGCGGCGGGCGCGCGCCGCCACCAGCTGCGCTGCCGCGGCGCCCGCGCGCCGCGCCCGGCCGTGAGCCGGAACATACAGATCGCCGCAAGCAGCGGCAGCGCTGTCCAACCGAAGGTCGCGGCCCGCCGCAGGAGCAGCTCACCGTCGACGCGTAGCGGCGCGAAGGGCACGCGCGGCACCGGCTCGTCGAGGATGATGAGCCCCAGCGAGATCGAGTGCACGGGCTCCGTCACCGAGCGCGCGATGAGGTCGTGGAAGAAGACGAGGCCGGCGGGGTCATAGCTCGTTGACGTGTCGTTGCTGGGATCCTGGTCGAGGCGGCCGCTGATGCCGGCGGGGATCATCATGAACAGGAACGAGAAGACGAAGAACCAGAGCACGTAGCCGCCGCGCCCACGCAGCCCGGGCGTGACGTCGAAGAGCAGCGCGAAGGCGGCGGTGAAGGCCATCGCCGCCGGCGCCAGCAGCAGCCACGGCAGCACCAGCTGTCCGACCGCCAGCGGCCCGCTGCCATAGCGGAAAAAGAGGTAGACCGCCGGCAGCAGCGCCAGCGCCGCGAGCACCAGCAGGTAGGCGAAGCTCGCCAGCCACTTACCCAGCAGGTAGCTCGTCGCCGAGGTGCGCGTGGCGGCGATGATCGGCCACACGCGGCGCTCGAGGTCGCGGCGCACGGAGCCCGCCACCAGGTAGAAGCCGGCGAGCGGCAGCAGCATCGAGGTCAGCAACGCGACCACCGCGCCGATGAAGCCGGCGGTG
>DATNCU010000468.1:0-10544 GCA_035607145.1 Thermoanaerobaculia bacterium | reverse complement strand
TCCTTGCCCCGGTCCGGCATGACGGAAGCCCTCGCCTCTCCGCCCGTCGCGGCGGCCGCGCCGCGCTGGGCAACCCACCTGGAGTGCTCGCGGACGGGCGTCACGGCGCCGCTCGACGAGCCGGCGTCGCTGTCGCCCGCGGGCGCGCCCTGGCTGGTGCGCTACGACCTTGCCGGCCGCGACGGCGCGGCTTGGGCGCGCGAGCTGAGCACGCGCGACCGTGGGCTCTGGCGCTACCGCGAGCTGTTGCCGGTCGTCGATTTCGCACGGCGCGTCGACCTCGGCGAAGGCGGCACGCCGCTGGTGCCGCTGCGCCGGCTCGCCCCGGCTGGCGTCGAGGCGCTGGTCAAGGAGGAGGCGGGGAACCCCACCGGCTCGTTCAAGGCGCGCGGCATGGCGCTCGCCGTCACCCGTGCGCGCGAGCTGGGCATCCCGGGAGTGGAGCTCGCGAGCGCGGGCAACGCGGCGCTCGCCGCCTGCGCCTACGCCGCCGCCGCCGGGATGCCGGCGCGGGTGGCGATGCCCCCCGACACCCCGGGCGCCATCCCCGCCCGCTGTCGCGCGCTCGGCGCCGAGGTGCTGCTCGTCGGCGCCACGCTCGTCGAGTCCCGCGCCGCGCTGCTGGAACGGCCGGCGGGGCTCTTTGACCTCTCGACTTTCCGCGAGCCCTACCGCGTCGAAGGCAAGAAGACCATGGGCCTCGAGATCGCCGAACAGCTCGGCTGGGAGCTGCCGGACTGGATCCTCTATCCCACCGGCGGCGGCACCGGCATCGTCGGCATGCTCGCCGCGTTCCGGCAGCTGCAGGAGCTCGGCCTGGTCGGCGGGCGGCTGCCGCGCCTGGTGGTGGTGCAGGCCGAGGGCTGCGCGCCGATAGTGCGCGCGCTCGACCGCGGCGGCGAGGCCGAGCCATGGGAGGACCCGCAAACGCGCGCGTGGGGCCTGCGCGTGCCGCGCGCTCTTGCGGCGCCGCTAGTGCTCGCCGCGGTGCGCGAGACGGGCGGCTGCGGCGTGACGGTGAGCGAGGACGAGATGGCGGAGGCGACCGGCCGCCTCGCCCGCGCCGAGGGCATGGAAGTGGGACCGGAGGGCGCCGCCGCCTTCGTGGCGCTCGAGAAGCTCACCGCCCGCGGTACGGTGCGGGAAGGCGAGCGGGTCGTCGTCTTCCAGACCGGCAACCCTTCGAACTACATCGAGCATGCCTGAGCTCGACCTCCAGGACCGCAAACGCCTCGTCAAGGACTTCCTCGACGAGCTGCTCTACAGCGGCGGCATCAGCGCCGGCGTCGGCCTCGTCGGCACCACGACGGAAGTGCTCGCCGTCGAGGCCATCGGCCGCGCGGTGGAGGAGCCGGCGAGCATCGCCACCCAGGGCACGCGCTTCGACCTCGCCTCGCTCACCAAGCCGGTGGTCGCCACCCTGGCATTGGTGCTCGACGAGCGCGGCCTGCTGCCGCTCGACCTTGCCATCGGCGACATCTTCCGCCGCTCGCACCTGCGGCTGCAGAAGCGGCGCCTCGGACAGTTGCTGCGTCACCGTTCCGGCCTGGCGCCGTGGACGCCGCTCTATGCCCGCTGCGAGTCGCGCTCCGACGCTCTCGACCTGCTGCTCTCCGGCGAGGTGCTCTCGGCCGACGGCGAGACCTACAGCGACCTCGGCTACATCCTGTGGGGCTTCGCCGCCGAGGACGCGCTGGGAACGCCGCTGTCGCAGCTGCTCAAGGAGCAACTCTTCGTGCCGCTCGAGATCCACAACATGACGCCGTCGCCCGGCCCCCGGCCGGAGGTGGCGCAGTGCTGGCTCTCGAACGACAAGGAGGTGGAGCTGGCGCGCGACCAGGGTTTCCAGATCGCCCCGGTGCGGCAGAGCCCGCAGGGCACAGTGCAGGACGGCAACGCCCGCTTCCTTGGCGGCATGGCGGGCAACGCCGGTCTCTTCGGCACCGCGAGCTCGCTGTGGAAGCTCAGCCGCGAGTGGCTGGCGCCAGGGCGCGTGCTCAAGAAGCGCGACGTCGCCGACGCGCTCGGCTACGGCGAGCGCTACGCGCTCGGCTGGTGGTGGCGGCGGATGCGCGGCCACGCCGGGCCGGCGCTCTCGGCGCGCGCCTTCGGCATGGTCGGCTTCACTGGCGGCAGCTGCTGGAGCGACCCCGAGCGCAACCTCGTCGCCGTGCTGCTCACCCACCGGCGCAGCCCCACCTTCGACCTGGCGCCCTGGCGGCGCCGCTTCCACCGCCTCGCCGTGGACGTCGTCGCCGACGTGCCGCGGGCGATGGCCAGCTGAGCTACACGGGAGGGAAGCGACGATGGGACCTTTTGACCTCGTGCTTGTCGACGGCGTGCGCACGCCGATGGCGGACTACAACGGCGCCTTCGCGCAGACCTCGGCCATCGAGCTGGGCGCCCACGCGGCGCGGGCGCTGTTCGCGCGCACCGGCGTCGAGCCCGAAGCCGTCGACCACGTGGTGATCGGCAACGTCATGCAGACCTCGCCCGACGCCATCTACGGCGCCCGCCACGTGGCGTTGATGGCGGGAGTGCCGAAGGAACGTCCGGCGCTGACGGTGAACCGCCTCTGCGGCTCGGGCATGGAGGCGATCGCGAGCGGCGCGCGTCTCATCCTCACCGGCGAGGCGACCACAGCGCTCGTCGGCGGCATGGAGAACATGTCGCAGGCTCCGCACGTCATCTGGGGCGCGCGCCAAGGCTTCAAGCTCGGCCAGGGCAAGCTCGAGGACTCGCTGATGGCGGCGCTGTTCGACAGCTTCTGCGGCTGCTACATGGCGCAGACGAGCAACAACCTGGCGCGCGACTACGGCATCTCGCGCCAGGAGCAGGACGCCTTCGCGCTGGAGAGCCAGCGCCGCGCGGCGGCGGCCTGGGAGAGCTGCAGGCTTTCTCAGGAGGTGGTGCCGGTCGAGGTGGGAAAGGGCAAGCGCGCGCGGACGGTGGAGCGCGACGACCACCTGCGCCCCGACACCACGATGGAGGTGCTGGCGTCGCTCCCCACGGCATTCGAGGAGTCGGGCTTCGTCACCGCCGGCAACGCTTCGGGGATCGTCGACGGTGCGGCGATGATGCTGCTCACCACCGAAGCGTGGGCGAAGGCCCGCGGCCTCGCGCCGCTCGGGCGGCTGGTGGCGTGGGCGGCGGTGGGCGTCGAGCCGTCGCGCATGGGCATCGGCCCGGCGCCGGCCATCCGCGCCGCGCTGGCGAAGGCGGGGATGGCGCTCACCGACCTCGACCTCTTCGAGGTCAACGAGGCCTTCGCCGGCCAGGTGCTGGCGGTAGTGCGTGAGCTCGGCATCGACCACGAGAAGCTCAACGTCAACGGCGGCGCCATTGCGCTGGGCCACCCGCTCGGCGCCACCGGCACCCGCATCACGCTGACGCTGCTGAAAGAGCTGCAGCGGCGCGGCGGCGGGATCGGCGTCGCCTCGGCCTGCATCGGCGGCGGCCAGGGCATCGCGCTCATCGTGGAGACGGCGTGACGGTGTCTTCATGAGTGAGCTGCCGCCCTCGTACTGGTTCTCGCGCTCGACGACGCGCGAGGAGGCCGACCTGGTGGTTGTCGGCGCCGGCATCGTCGGGGTCTCGACTGCGTGGTGGGCAGCTCGCGCCGGCCGGCGGGTGATCGTGATCGAGGCGCAGCGCATCGCGGCGGGCGCCACGGGGCGCAGCACGGGCTTCGTGATCACGGGTGCTCTACGGCCGTTCAGCTCGCTCGCGCGCAAGGTGGGCGAGGAACGCGCGCTGCGGCTGTGGGAGCTGTCGCACGAGAACCTCTCGTTGCTGCGCCGCGAGGTGCTCAACGCTGGTCGCATCGACTGCGGGTGGCGCGTCGAGGGGAGTTGGCGCACCGCCGCCGCGGGCAGCGCTGCCGAAGTCGAGTGGGAGCAGAGCGCCGAGGCGCTGGCGCGGCATGGCTTCGCCGTCGACTGGCGCGAGCGCGACTTCGTGCGGCGCGAGTCGGGGAGCCCGGCGCTCGGCGGTGCTCTGCACGTCGAAGGCGACGGCGGCGTCGACCCGGTGGCGCTCTGTCGCGGGCTGCTGGAGCAGTCGGGCGCCCAGGTGCGCAAGGGCTTGGCCGTCCGCGCCATCGAGGAGGAGGGCGAGCGCGCAAGGCTGGTGTGGGCGGGCGGCGAGATCGTGGCGCGGATGGTGGTGCTGGCGGTCAACTCGCACGTCGGGCCGCTGGTGCCGGCGCTCGCCGGCAAGCTGCGGCTCATCGGTGCCGAGGCCCTGGCGACGGCGCCGGCGCAACCGCACCTCCCTGGACTGTGGCTCGTCCACCCGCAGGGCTTCGCATTGCGCCAGCTCGCCGACGGCACGTTGATCGCCGCGGTGGCGGCGGAGAGTGAGGTCGCGGGCGGCTTTCTCGAGGCCCCCACCGCCACTGGCCAGGCGAGCCTCGAGGCAGCGCTGCACGAGCTCTTCCCGGCGACCACGAGGCCGCGCGTGCTGCATCGCTGGGCGGGCACCATGGTGCGCACCAGCGATGGACTGCCGTGGGTGCGCAGCGTCCCTGGCGTGCCGGCGGCCGCCTATGCGTGCGGCTTCAACGGTGGCGGCCTGTCGCTCGGCTTCGCGCTGGGAAGACGGCTCGCGCGCTGGGCGGGCGACGGCGACGAGCGGCACCTGGCGGTCTTCCAGCCCGCCAATGCCGTCACTGCGCCCACTTGAGCGCGCCCGGGGCACGAAACTTGCCATTATCGGCGGGTTACGTGAAAGGAGGCTCCGCATGAAAGACCGTATCGCTACCTGCCTCTGGTTCGACAAGAACGCGGAGGAGGCGGCCAAGTTCTATGCCGCCACCTTCCCGGACAGCCGCGTCGGCAAGGTGACTCGCGCTCCCGACGACTACCCATCCGGCAAGAAGGGGGACGTGCTCACCGTCGAGTTCACCGTGCTCGGCATGCCCTTCGTGGGTCTCAACGGCGGTCCGGAGTTTCACTTCGACGAGGCGGTGTCGTTCATGGTCTACACCGACGACCAGGAGCAGACCGACCGTTACTGGAACGCGATCGTGAGCAACGGCGGCAGCGAGAGCGTCTGCGGCTGGTGCAAGGACCGCTTCGGCCTGTCCTGGCAGATCACTCCGCGCCGGCTCACCGAGCTGATCGCCGATCCCGACCCCCAGACCGCGAAGCGCGCCTTCGACGCCATGATGGAGATGAAGAAGATCGACATCGCGGCCATCGAGGCCGCCGTCGAAACGGCGCCGGCGCGCTGACGCCATTCCCCGGGGCGAGAGACGCGTTGATCGCAACTCGTCCGCGGCGCCGCGCCGCGGACGGGACGCTCGCCCGCGAGCTACCAGCGATGGTAGGCCGGGTGCCCCGGCCCGACGGCGACGAACGTCCCCTCGCACGTCGCGGTGACCTTGCCGCCCGACTCGAGCTCAGCCGTCACCTTGACCTTCGGCCCGCTGGACTCGACGACGCGCGCGCGTAGCGCGACCGGCTCGCGGCTCGGTGTCGGGTGGCGCATACGGACGTGGAACTCCGCCGTCACCGTGCACGGCGGCTTGTCGAGGGCGTCGCGGCGCATGAGGTGCCACGCGGCAGTCCAGTTGCTGTGGCAGTCGAGCAGCGTGCCGACGATGCCGCCGTTGAGCACGTTTTCGAACGCCTCGTGATGCGGCTCCGGCGTCCACGCGCAGACCAGCTCGTCGGCGTCGTCGCCGGCGGGGAAGCTGCGCAGGCGCAGACCTTTCGGATTCGCGGGGCCGCAGCCGAAGCAGTGGTTGTGCGGCGCGTAGCGCTCCTGGATGCAGGGCCCGGAGGCAGCGACGTCCTCGACCATATGCGGCGGACGCTATCAGCGTCGGCGCTTCACTCAGCGGCCCGCGGACGTAACGGCGCCGACTCCGCCTAGCCCCTCGCGCACCTGTAACTCGCGCTCGGAGGTGCGGCCGGCAGCGTCGACGACGGTGATCCGGTGGCGGCCCGCGATTGGTTGCCACCAAAGCCGCTCGTCTGCAGGTGCGCTGCCGAGGTACTCGCCGTCGACGAACCAGGACAGCGCGCCGCCACCGCCCACTTCGCCCTGCAGCGGCACCTCCTGGCGCTCGACCGGCACGCCGGGGAGCAACACCAGCACCTGCCCCTGTGGCGGCGAGAGGATGCGTAGCTCGCCCGGCTCGGGCGGTGCCTCGCAACCGGGCGCGAGCGGCGGCGGCTCGGGAAGCCAGCGCTGACGCTCACCGAGCCAGCGGCGCAGGCTCGCCGGCCAGGTGACGTAGCTGCGCGTCTCCCAGCGGTGGCCGCCGCGGCAGGCGGGCTGCAGCGCGAGGCCGCTCGCGAGGTCGACGTCGACGGCCACGTGGTACGGACAACGCCGCGTCGGCACCGCGGCGCGCACGGCGAGCACGCGCTTCTTCGTCGGGCAGGCGGCGCCGGGCAGGTAGCCCGAGTAGGCGCAGACGTCGAGCCACTCGAGCCCGGCGGGCGTCGTGTCGGAAGCCGGCAGCCGGCGCGGCTCCATCCCCTCGAGCAAGTCGAAGAGAATCGGTCCGGCGGCGTCAGCGCCGACCAGATCGAAGGCGCCCTGGTTGTCGAAGTTGCCCAGCCACACTGCAGCCGTGTACTGCGCGCCCGAGCCCACCGCCCAAGCGTCGCGGTGGCCGTAGCTGGTGCCCGTCTTCCAGTGCACGTGCGCCGGTGCGCCCGACCACTTGCGGCGCTCGGGGAAGTCGGGCCGGTCGCGCCGCGACAGCGTGCGGCGAGTGAGCCACGCCGCGGCGGGCGAGAAGAGGTGCGGCTCACCGTCATCGGTCGTACCAGCACGGTCCGCGGCGAGCCGGACTTGCGCCGTAGATATCCCGTTGCTCCCATCGCGCGGCATCGAGATCGCTTCATCGCTGCGCTCCTCGCGATGACCAGGTCTCGTCATTGCGAGCGAAGCGAAGCAATCTCGACCCTGCGAGCAATCCGGTGGGTCAGCGGCGCGCGAGCGCACTGTTCTCGTGCCTTCTGCGCCGTCGTGGGCCGACGTGGCTAGGACGCGCAACGGCCGCCAGCGCCCATCCTCGGCGAGGGCCGCGTACAAGCCAGCCATCTCGAGCGGCGTCACGTCGACGGCGCCGATCGCGGCTGATAGTCCGTAGAAACCGGGCTCCGGCCGCAGGTGCCGGAAGCCGGCGCTGCGCATGGTGCCGAGGAACGACTCCAGCCCCAGCCGATCGAGCAGATGCACGAACGGCACGTTGAGCGACAGCGACAGCGCATCGTCGAGCGACACCAGGCCGGCGAACCGCCCGTCGAAGTTCTGCGGCGAGTAGTTCCCGTACGCCACCGGCACGTCAGGCACCAAATGGTCAGGCAGCGCCAGCCCGCGATCGATGCCGAGCGCGTAGATCAGCGGCTTCAACGCCGACCCCGGCGACCGCGCCACGTCGAACCCCGGGATCTGCCCACCGTGCACCCCGTCCCAGAAGTCGAAGTTCCCCACCAGCGCCCGCACCTCGCCGCTGCCGTGATCGGCGATCACCACCGCGCCGTTGTGGATCCCCAGCAACTCCATCTCGTGCGCCGCCCGCGACATCGCCCGCTCGGCCAACAACTGCGCCCCACGGTCGAGCGTCGTCTCGATGCGCTCGCGATCGGGATACCGAGCGCGCAACCAGAACGCCGCATGCGGCGCATGCCGCGGCAACGGCCGCAACCGCGTCGGCACCTCGCGCCAACTCCGCGGGTCCGAGCCCTCCGCCCGCAACCCACCCGCCTCCACAAGCCGTGCCGCCACCGCAGCACGCGCCTCGCTCAACCGCTTCTCATTGCGCGCCGACGGCGCGCGACGCCCAGGCTGCTGCGGCACCGCCAGCAGCACCGCGATCTCCTCAGGCACGAGATCGCGCGCGCCATGCCCAAAGTAGGCCCAACACGCGGCCTCGACGCCCTCCAGATTGCCGCCGAAAGGCGCGAACGTCAGGTAAGCCGCCAGGATCTCGCGCTTCCCGAGTCGCGCCTCCAACTGCACCGCCCGCAGCGCTTCCACCACCTTGCTCGCCACGGTTCGCGGCCGCGGTTCCAACACCCGCACCAGCTGCATCGACAGCGTCGATCCACCCGACACCCTCCGCCCACTGGTCACGTTCAGCCACACCGCCCGCAACAGCGCAAGGGGATCGACGCCACGATGCCGCCAGAACCGCTTGTCCTCGAACCGCACCAACGCCTTCACGTAATCGGCGTCGATAGAGTCGAGATCCGCCCGCATCCTCACCTTGTCGTCGGGCGAGAGGAACACATACGCCGGCGAGCCGTCGGCGTACGCCACGACCGTCGATGGCGGCACTCCCAACCGCGCCGGCAACGGCACGATCCAAATCAGCGCGAGAGGAAGTGCCACGACCACGACAGCCGACCCCGCGACCAACCAAAGAGCACGGCGTCCAATCGGCCAACGGCGAGAGGCGAGCCAACTGCCGATCGCGGCCAACGAACGAAGGCGGGAGCGGGCGCCGGCCGGAGCGGGCGCCCGGGCGGAGGGCTCCCGTTCGCGCGCAGCGTCCTCGCGAGCACGAACGGGAAACCGACCGAGGCGGGGACCCGTGGAGGCCGGCGCCCGCTCCCGCCGGCCGGCACCACGGTCGGCCGCAGCACCACCGCTACCGGTCTCGCCCAGCACACGGTTGCTACCGTCGCCGGCAAACTCCGACGCGGCGTCGTCGCCCACGCCGCGCTCCGCCGTCTCGAGCCCGTCGGCGCCGTCTACTTCGTCCACGGCCCCTTCACCTCGACCGTCCCCCCATGAACCCGAGCCCAACTCCGCGGGTCATACATAGCCTCAGCCTCCGCCGTCGGAAGCTGGAACGACCCGGCAGTCACCGCTCGCACTGCGTAAACCACCTGCCGGATCTCCGCCTGCTTCAGCTCCCCAAACACCTCCAGCCGGTCGTCCCGCAGATCCAAGTGGTCCGCCTCCCACAACCGGTCCGCATCCACCCACTCCGGCCGAGCATCGCTCCGCCCCAGCCGCGGGTTCTCGATCTCCCACCCCGCAGGGATGCGATCCACCAACGCGATGTTGCTCATCCGCTCACCCGAAGTGTTGTGCAGCGTCAGCTCCACGTAGACCAAATCTCCCAACTTCACGTTCGACAGCGAGCTCGGCCCCCCCGCTGCGCCTCCCGGCAGCTCGTTACCCTGAGCGTCGAGCCACCGCCGCTCCAACTTCAACCCTTCGCCCCCATACGGCGCCCCGTCCGTCTCGCGAACGCCTTCGCTAACCAGGATCAGCCACAACTTCCCCTCACCCTTGCTCGGCACCGCAACCGTCAACTTCCCGTACTCGCCCGCCCGCGGCAGCTCCCACGTGCGATCGCTGCGCTTCACCCCCGGCGGCAACGGCTGCGGCGCGAGTCGCCGCCCATCCGCCGTCAACGTCGGCGGCGCGAAGTCCTGCGCTCCCGCCTCGAGCGTCTTGCCCAGCCCGGTGATTCCCCACGCCAGCTCCTGCGTCGTGAAGTAGTGATGCGGCGAGCTGTCCTGCAGCCCCTGCGCGACCAGCGCCGCCAGCTTGTCCGCGCCCGGATCGTGGCCGAAGAGATCCGTGAACACCGACAACATGAAGCCGCGCATGCGCAGGTCCGAGTAGAACGTCCAGTAGTTCTCGCGATAACTATCCAGCGGCGACACGTCGGGGTGCCGCAGATCGCGCTCGTAGCGGTGGTCCCCAGCGAGGTAGAGCGCCGCCTTCAGCATGTAGAGCTGCTCGCGCTCCTCGTGCCGCGGCTGCTCGGGCAGCTGCTCGATGAGCCGCAGGATGCGCCCCTTGCGCCCCTTGCCCGCGGTGGCGAGCACGTAGTGCATGTACGGCTCGGACGTCTTCGCGTGCCAGTCGTAATCCTTGCCGCCGCGCTCGTAGTGGTTGCTGATGCGCTGCTCCATCCACTGCAGCGCATCATCGATGCGCCCCTGCGGCACCGGGTAGCGCAGCCGCTGCGCGTCGAGCAGCACATGCGTCGCGTACGCAGAGCCCCACGGCGTCGGCTCCGAGTCGCCTGGCCAGTAGCCGAAGCCGCCCGACGGCGTCTGCATCGACAGGATGCGCTCGATGCCCGCCTGCACCATCTTCTCGACCGCGCCCGGGCCCGCCATCGCCGGGTCGAGGCTGCCGACGAGGTGCGAGGCGTAGAGCAGCGGCCGCGTCGTCGACGTCGTCTGCTCGATGCAGCCGTAGGGGTAGTGCAGCAGCTCACGCAGGTGGCCGAACGCTTCGCCGTACGGGTTGGACGTCACCCACAACATGGTGCGCTCGGTGAGCGGCAGCCAACCGCGCAGGCGCGGCGACACTTCGGTCTCACCCGCCTGCAGCTCGATGCGCTGCACCTGCCGCACGCGCGGACCCGCCGGCAGCACCGGCACGTCCTGCTTCTCCTCCGAGCGCAGGTCACCCGCGCGAGCACGCGCCACCAGCGTAACGCCGCCGAGGCCGCCGTCGGCCTTGGCGTGGAAGACGAACGACCCGGTGGCGTTGGGCGCCACGTCGGCGCTCTGCTCGCCGTCGCCCACGGCGACGAGGGGAGGGCAGGCCTCCTT
>DATNCU010000426.1:0-4059 GCA_035607145.1 Thermoanaerobaculia bacterium | reverse complement strand
CTGCGGCGAGCGGAGGCCGCGACCGGGTGCTGGTGGGCCCGGAGACCTCCGACGATGCCGGCGTGTACCTGCTCGCAGACGGCGGCAATGGCCGCGGTCTCGTCGCCACCGCCGACTTCATCACCCCGGTGTGCGATGACGCGCGGCGCTTCGGCCGCGTCGCCGCCGCCAACGCGCTCTCAGACGTCTACGCGATGGGCGGACGGCCGCTCTTCGCGCTCAACCTCTGCTGCTTCCCCGCCGACCTGCCCGAGGGAGTCGCGGGCGAGATCCTGCTCGGCGCCGCGGACGCCCTCGCCGAGGCCGGCGCCGCGCTGCTCGGCGGCCACTCGGTCGCGGACGCCGAGCTCAAGTTCGGACTCGCGGCGATCGGCGAGGCCGACCCGGCTCGCCTGCTCACCAACGCCGGCGCACGCCCCGGCGACCGCCTGCTGCTCACCAAGCCGCTGGGCACCGGCGTGCTGATCAACGCCTTCAAGTTCGACCGCATCGATGCCGCGGCGCTCGAGCCGGCGCTGGTGCAGATGGAGCGGCTCAACGACGAGGCGTCGCGCCTCGCGCTCGCCCACGGCGCCACCGCCGCCACCGACGTCACCGGCTTCGGCCTCCTCGGCCACGCCTGGAACGTGGCCCGCGGCTCGGGCGTCGGGCTGCGCATCGTCTACGACGCGCTGCCGGTGCACGAGGGCTTCCTCCGCCTCGCCACGGCCGGCGTCACCACCGGCTGCACCGCCGCCAACCGGCGCAATGTCGAGGGCTCGCTCGCCGTCCAGCGCGCGCTCACCCCGGCACAGGCCGACCTGCTGGTCGATCCGCAGACTTCGGGCGGACTGTTGCTGGCGGCGGCGCCCGAGGCCGCCGAGGCGCTGCTTGCTGCGTTGCTCGCCTCCGGCCACCAAGCCGCCGCTATCGGCGAGGTACTCCCCGACCCGGCGCGCCTCGAGATCGTGTAGGCGCGCCTCGGACAGCTCCCAGGGGTCCGCCCGGGCTGTGAGCTGTTACACTGACGAGCCGCCGCCGCTTCTCCCCACCCCCGGCGGTTCCCACTGATGACGGCGTCGACGCTCATCGGCCGCTACGAGGTCATCCGCGAGGTCGGACGCGGCGCCATGGGCACCGTCTTCCTCGCCCGCGACACCGCGCTGGGCCGGCTGGTGGCGCTCAAGACCTTCCGCGCGCCGTTCGGCGAGGACTCCGACCCCGAGGACTCGGGGATCCTCCGCCGCCGCTCGCTGCGCGAGGCGCAGCGCGCCGGCACCCTCTCGCACCCGAGCGTCATCACCATCTTCGACGTGGTGGAGGTCCCCGACGAGGACAGCTTCCACATCGTCATGGAGTACGTCGAGGGGCAAGGCCTCGACTCGCGGATGCGCGAGCGCGGGCCGATGAAGCTCTCCGAGGTGGCGCCGTTGGTGGCGCAGATCGCCTCGGCCCTCGATCACCTCCACGCGCGCGGCATCGTGCACCGCGACGTCAAGCCCGGCAACGTGCTGGTCACCGCCGAGGGGCGCGTCAAGATCACCGACTTCGGCATCGCCCGAAGCGAAGACCCCGGAGCCACGCTCGACACCGACGTCTACGGCACTCCGTACTACATGGCGCCGGAGCAGATCCAGGGCCGGCCGGTGGACGCGCGCACCGACGTCTTCGCGCTCGGCGTCGTCGTCTACGAGATGCTCACCGGCACGCGGCCGTTCCCCGGCTCGACCGTCGCCGAGGTGGCGCACCGCATCGTCTACGGCGTGCCGGCGGAGCCCGAGGTCGACGGCAAGCCGCTCTCCGCCGCCGTGCGCGAGGTGCTGCAGCAGGCGCTGGCCAAGGACCCCGCGGACCGCTTCCCCACCGCCGGCGCGCTGGCGGCCGCGGTGCAGGACCTCGCCGAGGCCACCGGCAACCTCGACCTCGACGCCACCACGGCCTTCCCGCGCAAGCGCTGGCTGGCCGCGGTGCCCGCCTCGCGCCGGCCATTGCCGCGCACGCCGATGGTGATCGCGGCGGTGGCCGCGGTCGTCGTGCTGCTGCTCGGCAGCGACTTCCTCTACGTGCGCTCGCTCGAGCCCGCCACGACGCCGGTCGCCGACGACCTGCAGGTGCGGCGCATCGGCTACGTCAAGCTGATGACGGAGGGCCGGCACCTGCTCGCGAGCGGCGACCCGCAGGGGGCGGCGGTGCTCTTCGCCACCGCCGAGGGGCTGGCGATCGACCCCGCAGGCGCCCGCAAGCTGCGCGACGAGGCGCAACGCCAGGCCGAGGAGCGCGGCGCGCACCTGCAGCTGCTCGACGCGCAGGAGGACCTGGCGAAGGGCCGCTATGACGAGGTGGTCGCCACCGCGCGCGAGATGCTGCAGACCGGCGCCGGCCGCGAGAAGGCCGCCGGCGTGCTGGCAGAGATGGAGGAGGCGCTGGCGCGCAGCGAGCAGGCTCCCCGCCCGGCGCGCACCACGGCAGCACAGCGCACCTCCGCCGAGACGACCGCCGCGGCACCAGCACCGGCGCCGCCGCCGCAGCCCGCTGCCGCCGCCGTCGAGTTCGGCGTGGTGCACGTCGAGCTCAAGAGCGATTCGCCCGAGGGGATCGTCACCTTATGGGTGGACGGGCGCCAGGAGGAGCGGCATCCCTTTGCGTTCTACGAGCGTACCGGTCTCTTCCGCAAGCGGCCCGTAGTGCCCGGGAGGTGGGCGAAGGACCTGACGCTGTGGCAGGGGAGCCACACGCTGCGCGTGCTGGTGGTGCGCCCTGGCCAACCGGGGGCCGTCAAGCAGCTCGAGGCCGCCATCCAGCCGGGGGCGATGCACACGCTGGCCATCTCGCTGCCGGCCACCGGCGATCCCGCCGTCGAGTTCGGGGTGACCGAAGCGCTGCGCTGAGACAGCTGTCCTGAAAGAATCGCCCGGATGGTGGTGAAATCGACGCGATGAGCGCGCCGTTGCCCTTCCCCGCACTCGAGCCCGAGAGCGCGGCCGCCGCCGAGCCGGCGCCGGCGATCTCCGTCGTCATCCCCTGCCTCGACGAGGCGGAGACGATCGCCGAGTGCGTCGCCAAGGCGCGGCGCGGCATCGCGGCGAGCGGCCTGCCCGGCGAAGTGCTGGTGGTCGACAACGGCTCGACCGACGGCACGCCCGAGCTCGCCGCCAGGGCCGGCGCGCGCGTCGTGCACGAAGCGCGGCGCGGCTACGGCTCCGCCTACCTGCGCGGCTTCCGCGAGGCGCGCGGGCGCTACCTGGTGATGGGCGACGGCGACGGCAGCTACGACTTCGAGGACGTGCCGCGCTTCGTGGCGCCGCTGCACGCGGGCGAAGCCGACCTGGTGATGGGGACGCGGCTCAAGGGCAACATCCTGCCCGGCGCCATGTCGTGGTCGCACCGTTGGATCGGCAACCCGATCCTCTCGGGCATGCTGCGGCTCTTCTACCGCACGCGGGTGTCGGACTCGCACTGCGGCATGCGCTCCTTCACCCGCGAGGCTTTGGGGCGGATGGGGCTGCGCACCACCGGCATGGAGCTCGCCTCGGAGATCGTGGTGACCGCCCTGCGTTCGCGGCTGCGGCTCGACGAGATCCCCATCACCTACCACCCGCGCGGCGGCGTCTCCAAGCTCAATGGCCTGCGCGACGCCTGGCGGCACGTGCGCTTCATGCTGCTGTTCTCGCCGTCGCACCTCTTCCTGGTGCCGGGGATCGCGTTGTGCGCGGTGGGCGCGCTGTTGGTGGCGCTGCTCGGCGGCGGGCCGCGGCAGATGTTCGGGCGGGTGTGGGACTACCACGCGCTGCTCTTCGGCTGCCTGGCGGTGATCCTCGGCTACAACCTGGTGCTGTTCGACGTCTTCGCCAAGAGCTTCTCGATGGCGGCCGGGCTGGCGCGGCCGAAGCAGTGGCTGGCGCGGCTGCTCGCTGCCTTCACGCTCGAGCGCGGCGTGCTGTTGGGCGGGCTCGCCTTCGCGGCGGGGCTTGGGCTCGAGGGGAAGATCTTCCTCGACTGGGTGCGTTCCGGCTACGGGCCGCTGATGGCGGTGCGCGGCATCGTCGTCGGGATGACGATGATGGTGCTCGGCAGCCAGAC
>DATNCU010000413.1:0-3043 GCA_035607145.1 Thermoanaerobaculia bacterium | reverse complement strand
CGCGACGCTTTCCTGGCCCTGATGCGCGACGCGAAACCCATCGCCGACCTCGACTCGCACGCCGAGGACCTCGAGGGCTACCTCTTCCCCGACAGCTACACCTTCCCCGCCGACACTCGGCCGCCGGAGATCGTCGAAGCTATGGTCGCCAACTTCCGCCGCCGCTGGCGCTCCGAGGTCGCGCCGCACTTCCGTGCCGACGGCGGCCGCACCTTGCGCGAGGTCACCACCCTTGCCAGCATCGTCGAAAAGGAAGCCAAGGCCGCGACTGAGCGTCCGCTCATCGCCGCCGTCTACGCCAACCGCCTCGAGCGCGGCATGGGCCTCTTCGCCGACCCCACGGTGATCTTCGCGTTGAAGCGCCTCGGCCGCTGGGATGGCAACATCCGCAAGGCGGACCTCGCCCTCGATTCCCCCTACAACACCTACAGGTACGCGGGCCTGCCGCCCGGCCCCATCTGCTCCTCCGGCACCGGCGCCCTCGTCGCCGCCGCCGCCCCGGCCGACGTCCCCTACCTCTACTTCGTCAGCAAGAACGACGGCACCCACGTCTTCGCCGCCACTCTCGACGAGCACAACAAGAACGTCGCCACCTGGCAACGCCGCTACTGGCGCGACCGCCGAGCCGCCGCGCGGGCCAATTCCTCGCCCTCGCCGCCACCCCCGGCCCGCCGCCGCTGACGCGCGCTCCGGCGGAGTCGAGGGCCTGTGAATTGGTTTGACACTTCGCTGCCCGTGGTGTATCAAAGTGCCCGGCCATCCAGACAACTCAGCGGCGAGGAGCACGGAGCATGAACATCCGGGAGCAGTTCGGTAAGTATCTCCTCCTCAAGAAGTTGGCCGAAGACGCCCTGGGCGAGACCTTCCGTGCCGGCCGCGTCGGTGGGCACGGGATGGAGCAGGTGGTGCTCCTCCGCGTCTTCAACGGCACCGGCATCGACGCCAACGCCCTCAGCACCTCCCTCGCCAAGCGCAAGGCCGTCCACCAGGCGCTCGTCTCCCCCAACATCGGCAACGGCGTCGACCTCGGCGAGGTGCGCGGCGTTCCCTTCGTCGCCTACGACTACATCTCGGGCAAGGACCTCGCGGCGCTGCAGGAGCAGGCCCGCCGCCGCAACCACCCCATCCCCTCCGACCACGCGCTCTTGATCGCCGAGCGCATCGCGCTCGCCCTCGCCGTCGGCTACGAGACGCGGCTCGACGACGACCGCGTGCTGCACGGCTGCGTGCTGCCGCAACTGGTGATGATCTCCAACGAGGGCGAGACGCGGCTGCTCGGCTTCGAGGCGGCGCCCGGCCTGCGCCAGGTGGTGCGCGGCGCCGTCGCCACCAAGCCGCTCGCCCGCTACCTCTCGCCCGAGGCGCGCTCGGGCGCCGCGGCCGGCAAGTCCGACGACGTCTACTCCCTCGGCGCCATCCTCCTCGAGCTGCTCACCGGCCAGCCGGTGCCCACCGACGGCGACCTCGGCGCCGTGATCGACCACGCCGAGCTCTCCTCCGAGGGCACGCCGCTGCCCGAGGACCTCAAGAAGCTGCTCAAGCAGAGCCTCACCACCGCCGACAAGCGGCTGGGCGACGTCATCAGCTGGCACAAGGCGCTGTCGCGGATGATGTTCGAGGGGCAGTACAACCCGACGACCTTCAACCTCGCCTTCTTCATGCACAACCTCTTCCGCGACGAGATCGAGAAGGAGTCGCGCGAGATCGAGGTGGAGAAGACGATGGAGCTGCAGCTGCCGCCGGCGGCCCCTGCGGCCGCGGCGGCGGCCGCTGTTGCGGCGCCCGCCATCAAGGCGCCCACCTTCGGCTCGGTCAGCCCCGAGCTGCGCGAATCCACCAGCACCGGCGTGCTAAGCGACACGCAGGCGCGGGCGCGTCAGAAGTCGGGCCCGAACAAGGCGGTCATCGGCGCCATCGCGGCGCTGCTCGTCATCGGCGTCGGCGCCGCCGCGTACTTCCTCATGCGCGGCAAGGGCGCGGCGCCGGCGGCCACCACCGCCGCCGCGGCACCCTCGGTGGCGCCTGCCGACCGCGCCGCCCTGCAACAGCAGGCCGCCGCCCAGCAGGCGGAGGCGCAGCGCCTCGACGCGCTCTACAAGGAGATGCTCGAGAAGCAGAGCAAGGACATGCAGGCGAAGTACGACGAGCAGCTCGCCGCCATGCGCAAGGAGGTCGAGAGCGCCAAGACGCGCGCGCAGCAGGCGCAACAGGCGGCCGACGCGCCGGTGCCGCCGAGCCGGCCGGCGCCCGCCGCCACGCTGGCGGCGCTGCCAGTGCGCCCGGCGGCGACGCAGGCGGCGGCGCCCGTTCCCACCACCTCCCAGGCCCCGGCTCCTGCGGTCACCACCGCCGCCGCGCCACCGGCGGCTCCCGTCGTGCCGGCCGCGGCCCCGGCGCTGCCCACCGACGTCGCCAACTCGCAGGCCGCGCCCAGCGCTTCGACACCGCCACGCCTGCTCGCCCGCCCCAACCCCACCTACCCCGCCATCGCCCAGCGCATGCGCAAAGAGGCGACGGTGGTGGTGCGGGTGCTGGTCGACGAGCGCGGACGCGTCTCCGAGGCGCAGCTCAAGGGAGCCGAGGCCGGCTTCGGCTTCGACCACGCCGCGCTGCAGGCCGCCAAGGGGGCGCGCTTCGCCGCCGCCACCCAAGGCGGGCAGCCGGTCAAGATGTGGGTCGACCTGCCGATCCACTTCAAGCTCTGAGCGAGGACGCCTGACGCCAGCCCGCGTCGCGCCGCGGCGCCGGGTATCGTTACGGCCGTGAAGGTCTCCCTGCCCGCCTCTCCCGAGGTCGCGCTGCTGCGGCATGCCCTCGCCGGCGTCGAGCCGCCGCCGGCGCGGCGCGTCTTCGTCAACCGCGCGTTGCGCATGGAGCGCATCCGCTGCATCGGCTTCGACCTCGACTGGACGATCGCGCCCTACTACCGGCTGCCGATCGAGGAGCTGATCTTCGAGCTGGCGCTCGACCGGCTGGTGAGCCACTTCGACTACCCGTCCGTCGTCCGCCACGCCGAGTTCCGGCCGCACTTCCCGCACCGCGG
>DATNCU010000412.1:0-4561 GCA_035607145.1 Thermoanaerobaculia bacterium | reverse complement strand
TTCGAGGCGGCTCGTCTTCATCAGTGCGGCTCCGCGGGGAGGGCGAGCAGCTCGGCCAACGCCTCGACCGCGGCGGCGACGTCGGCGTGGCGGACGTAGAGCGGGTGGAGGCCGAAGCGCAACAGGTCGGGCGGGCGGAAGTCGGCGACGATGTTGCGAGTGGCGAGGGCGGCGATCAGCTCCTGCGCGCGCGGATGGCGCAGCGACACCTGGGCGCCGCGCCGCACGGCTTCGCGCGGTGAGGCGACCTCCACTCCCGCGGAGGCGAGGCGCGCCTCGGCGAGGCCGATGAACAGGTCGCCGAGACTCGCCGCCCAAGCGCGCACGGCGCGCAGGTCGACCCCTTCCCAGGCGTCCAGTGCGGCGTCGAGCGCCGAGAGCGAGAGGATGGGCGGCGTCCCGCAGAGGAAGCGGTCGATGCCAGGCGCCGGCACGTAGTCGGCTGAGAAGGCGAACGGGTCGGCGTGACCCAGCCAACCGGGCAGCGGCGAGCGCAGCGCTTCCTGCAGCTCGCGACGCACGAACAGGAACGCCGGCGCTCCCGGCCCGCCGCCGAGGAACTTGTAGCCGCAACCCACGGCGAGGTCGACGCCCCAGGCGTCGAGCTGCAACGGCACGACGCCGACGCTGTGCGAGACGTCGGTGAGCAGCAGCGCGCCGTGGCGGTGCGCGGCGGCGGCGAGTGCCGCGAGGTCGAAGAGCTCGCCGGTGCGGTAGTCCACGTGCGAGAGGGTCACCACCGCAGTGCGGTCGTCGAGGGCGGCCGCGAGGTCCGCCGTGTCCACCACCTCGACAGTGGCGCCGTAACGCTCCGCCGCCGCTCGCGCCATGTAGAGATCCGACGGGAAATCGCCCCACGGCGCCAGTACCCGCGTCCGCCTCGGCCGCGCGGCATCCGACTCAGCAAGGAAACCCAGCGCGGCGCCGAGCAGCTTGAAGAGGTTCACCGAGGTGCCGTCGGCCACCGCCACCTCGTCGGCCCCGCCGCCGAGCAGCGGCGCAAGCCGCGACGCCACCCGCCGCGGCCGCTCGAGCCATCCCGCCGACGCCCACGAGCCGATGAGCCCCTCGCCCCACTCGTGCGTCACCACGTGAGCGACGCGCTCGGCGACCCCACGCGCGAGCGCGCCGAGCGAGTTGCCGTCGAAGTAGCGCAGGCCCGGCGGCAGCAGGAAGCGGCCGCGGAAGGGCGCCAGCGGATCGTCGCGGTCGAGGGCTTCGACGTCGACCGGCGCGGAGATGGTGGGCGGCATCGCGCGGAGTCTAGTGCGCCAGCGTTGTTTAGACCGCGCCCCGCCCGCGTGTAAGATCGCCTCCCGCGCCTGTGTAAGATCCCGCTTCGCGCCCGGCTCACCCCCGCGGCGAGCTTGCACCGATTCAACGCATGGAAACGCAGCGACCACGCATCGGCGTCTTCGGTTGGGGCATCGTCGCGCCGCGCTCGCCCAACGTCGAGGCCTTCGAGCGCAACCTCTCGCTAAGCGAGAACTGGCTGTCGCCCTTCCGCGGCTTCGGCCCCAGCAACTTCCTCGTCGGCACGCCGGAGTTCAACTTCGCCGACTACAAGCCGTGGATCGACGCCCGCTTCGAGCCGCGCAAGTTCGCGCAGCTGGAAGAGAAGATGGGCCCGAACTGCAAGTTCGCCATCGGCGCCTTCATCCAGTCGCTAGGGCAGAACCCCGGCATGGAGGAGCTGCTGCGCGACCTCGGCGCCCAGGCCCACGTCTACGTGACCACCGGGCTCGGCGACCTCTCGGTCATCTACGAGCAGTCCGTCCACTACCACCACGCCCAGCGCCACTGGGACCGCTTCTGGTGCCGCGAAGAACACAACCCCGAGCTCGCCGCGTACCGCGCCCTCGCCGGCGACGAACGAGCCCGCCGCCGTGAGGAGCTCGGCGCGCCGCCCGACCCCGCCGACATCGCGCCCGAAGACCCCGAGCTCGACGACGCGCTCGACGTCTGGTTCCACTTCTGGATCGACCACAGCGCCGGCCTGCGCGAATATCTCGCGGCGGCGCGCCAGATCGAGGCCGAGGGTGTCGGCCTCGACGTCGAGAACAGCAAGGGCAACGTCATTCGCCGCAAGGCCGCGGCGCGCCGCAAGCTCAACCAGAGCTACGGCTGCCCGCCCGAGCCGTGGACCAGCGTCGATGCCAAGCTGCTGTGGAACATCCCCAACATCTCGGCGGCGCAGATCTCCATCCTCGGCGGCATCACCGGCCTGTCGATGGCGCCGGTGGGTGCCTGCGCGAGCTTCGGCGTGTGCCTGAAGATGGCGGAGAACGCGATTCGGTTGGGCCAGGCGAAGGCCGTGGTGGTGGGCACCACCGACGGCCCGCCGCACCCGCTGGTGGTAGGCGCGTTCTTCAACGCCCGCGTGCTCGCCACCCACGGTGAGGTGTCGAAGCCCCTCACCGGGATGCGCGGCACGCACGTCGGCGGCGGCGCCTGCGTGTGGATCGTCGGCGACGCCGACTACTTGATGGGGCTGGGCATGAAGCCGGTGGGGTTGGAGATCCTCGGCGTCGGCACCAGCTCCGACGCCGACCACATCATCACGCCGTCGGAAGAGGGCCCGCGCACCGCCATCCACCAGGCCCTGCGCGAAGCCGGCGTGACGCCGGCAGACGTCGCCGCGTGGGACATGCACGCCACCGCCACACCCGGCGACTGGACCGAGCTGCTGACCGCGCTGTCGGTGTTCCCCGAGGCCAAGGCGATCACGGCACGAAAGGGCACCTTCGGCCACGGCATGTCCGTCTGCGGCGGCTGGGAGCTTACCGCGCAGCAGCTTGGCGTCGCCCGCGGCATGCTCCACCCGGTGCACGTATCGGAAGACGAGCTCCACCCGCTCGTGCAGCCACACGTCAAGCGGCTCGTGCGCGGCGAGCCCGTGCCGATCGAGGGCCGCATCACCGGCAAGATCAGCATGGGAGTGGGCGGCGTCAACTCCTGCGTCATCTGCCGGCGCTGGGATTGATCCAGCCGATCCGTCATCTTCGTGGCCGCGTGCGGTCGCGGGCTGCCTCGATCCAGACGTGCACTTCGGCGTAGCGCGGTACGTCGGCGCTGTTGCGGTTGCCGAGGGCGCGCAGGCGTGCGGCCAGCTCGGAGGGATCTTGGCGGCCGAGGGTGGCGATGTCGGGTACGCCGACTGCCGCGAGCTGGGCGGCGGCGCGGGAGCCCATGCCTTTGTGGATTGCGAGCGCGGCTTGGCTTGCGGCGGGCGTCAGCGACTCGGGCGGGAGATGCGCCCCAGCCGCGACTGCGGCGAGGCCGTTGCGGGCGACGGCGCGTTCGAGTCGTTCGGGGGTCGGGATGCCGGCACCTTGAAGCGACGCCGCGCCGTCCGCTCCAAGGCCGGTGAGCTCGTCGAGGAGCGGGCGGCGTGAGCGCACGGTGTCGGCGAGCACATGGCGATAGACGTGAACGCAGAGGATCGCGGAGATCAGCGCAGCGAAAGCCAGCAGCGGCTTGCGGCGCGAACCTTTCGCAGCCGGCGGCGTAGCGTCATGCCGCGAGCCGTCGTCTCGCGGCACCGGGAGCAGCAGTGACCAGGTCGCGAAGGCGCCGACTGCCAGCGACGGGAAGCCGAGGAAGCCCAGCAGCGGCATCTCGAAGAGCTTGAGGCGGTCGAAGAAGGGCACGGTGTAGATCCACTTGCAGCGGGCCCAGAAGTTGAACAGCTCCCACACGAGCCCCGTGAGAAGGCCGCCGGCGAGTAGCCGCAGCAGACGCTGCGGACGGCCCTCCGACAGATCGCGGAGCAGCGACTCGCCGCCGCGGCGCCAGTTGGCGAGCTCGGGCAACCAGAGGGTGGCGCCCCACACCAGCGGGAACGCCCAGCGCGGCCAGATCAGCGGCGCCGCCAGCGACGCGATGCCGAGCCCGCCGATCGTCAGCTCGAGCTTGCGGCCGACCGGCAGCGGCTGCCAGCGCACGCGCTCGAAGAGCCTCGCTGCCGCCACCAGCTCGGCGTGGAGGAAGCAGGCGGGCAGTACGGTGGCGAAGGCCAGGATCGAGACGAGGAACTGCAGGCGGTCGTCGCGCAGCGTGAAGACGTAGTACCAGTTCTGCAGCCGCAGGTTGTAGGCCTCGTAGAGGTACCAGAACGGCACCGAGACGAAGAGCATCGCGGGGAGGCGCCGCCCCTGCGCCGCGATCCACGAGCGCCCCGACAGCGCGTGCACAGCCGCGTCGAGGGCCAGCAGCCACGCGTACCAGGCGAAGAGGTACCAGACGACGTTCCAGCCGGGAACGTCGGCGATCAGGGTCCACAGGCCGACGGCGAGGAGCGGTGGCGCTGCGAGCGACCACCAGGGGCGGAGCGTGGGTGTAGTGCTCGAGCTCGGCACGCGACGAAATCTTAGGAGCTGTCGCATGTCTCCGCTGACGAGCGCCGGCCGGATCACCGGCACTTCGAGATCGCTTCGCTTCGCTCGCGATGACGAGCCCTACCGCACGCGCGACGGCTGCGCCCCGCCGTACAATCCCTCGCGGCATGGCGTTGTTCCGGCGGAAGTTCCGCCTCACCGCGTGTGCCACGACGGGCGGTTGA
>DATNCU010000405.1:0-2135 GCA_035607145.1 Thermoanaerobaculia bacterium | reverse complement strand
TCGCCGACACTGGAATCACCGGCGAATCACCGCCGTATTCCTCCGGCACGACTCCGTGCGTCAGCAGCTCCTGCTTGACCTTCTCCGGATTGGCTTCGTGCTTGTCGATCTTGTTCAGCGCCACGACCAGCGGCACCTCGGCCGCCTTGGCGTGGTTGATGGCCTCGATGGTCTGGGGCATGACGCCGTCGTCGGCCGCCACCACCAGGATCACGATGTCGGTTGCCTGCGCCCCGCGCGCGCGCATGGCGGTGAACGCCTCGTGGCCCGGGGTATCGAGGAAGGTCACCACGCCACGCGGGGTCTCGACGTGATACGCGCCGATGTGCTGGGTGATGCCGCCCGCCTCGCCCGCCGCGACCTTGGTGGTCCGGATGTAGTCCAGGAGCGAGGTCTTGCCGTGGTCGACGTGGCCCATGACGGTGACCACCGGCGGGCGCGGCTGCAGGTCGGCCGCCGGCGCCTCGTCGGTCTCGACGAGATAGGACTCGGGATCGTCGAGCTTCGCCGCCTTGGCCTTGTGGCCCATTTCCTCCACCAGGATGATCGCGGTCTCCTGGTCGAGCACCTGGTTGATCGTCGCCATGGTGCCGAGCTTCATCAGCGCCTTGATCACCTCGGCGGCCTTGACCGACATGCGGTGTGCGAGCTCGCCCACGGTGATGGTCTCGGGCACGGCGACCTCGCGCACCAGAGGCTCGGTGGGCGCGGCGAAGGTGGTCTGCTCGCCGCCGGCGCTGGGCCGGTGCCGGCCGCCGCCGCGCGCGTGCCAGCCGCCGACGCCGCCGCCGGCGTCGCCGCGCGTCTTGATGGTGCGCCGGCGCGCCGAATCGTCGCGCAGCACGGTGGTGGGCTTCGCCTTCTTCGGCTTCTCCTTCGCCTTCGCTTCGCCAGTCGCCGGCTTGGGCGCGTGCAGCGTCGTGGCCGGGGCGGCCGGTTGCGCGGCCGCGGCCGCAGCTTCCGCGGCCTTCTGCTGCTCCGCGGCTTTCTGCTCCGCTTCCCGGCGTTCGCGCTCCTGCTTTTCCTTGAGCTCGGCGGCCTGCAGCTCGGCGAGCTGCTGTTGGCGCCGCGCTTCTTCTTCCCTCAGTTCGATTTCTTTGGGATCGACGCTCGGCGCCGGCGGCGGCGGAGGCGGCGGCGTCTCGGCCGCCACGGCCGCGGCGGTGACCTCGGCGGGATCGCGCTTGACGAAGACCCGCTTCTTCCTCACCTCGACCTGCACCGTCCGGTACTTGCCCGTGGCGTCGGTCTTCTTGATCTCGCTCGTCTGCCTGCGCGTGAGCGTGATCTTGTTCTTGGCCTCGGCCGAGCCGTGAGACTTGCGCAGGTACTCGAGCAGGCGCGACTTGTCCTGCTCGGACAGCGCGTCTTCGGGCTGCTTCTTCTCGACCCCGGCCGCGCGCAGCTGCTCCAGCAGCACGGAAGGCGGAACCTTAAGCTCGCTCGCGAACTGCGCTACGCTCGTTTGCGCCATCGTTATGCGGATTCCTTGTCTGTAAACCAATGAGCGCGGGCCGCCATGATGAGCTTCTTGGCGGCTTCGCTGTCCATGCCGGTCAGCTCCGAGAGCTCGTCGACCGCGAGGTCGGCGAGATCGTCGCGCGTCTTGATGCCCCCTTCAGAGAGCTTGGCGGCGAGCTGGGTGGTCATGCCCTCGAGCTTGAGCAGCTCCGGGTCGACGCCCTCGACCTTCTCCTCGTTGGCGATCGCCGCCACGAGCAGCGCGTTGCGCGCGCGCGTGCGCAGCTCGTTCACGGTGTCCTCGTCGAACGCCTCGATTTCCATGAGCTCGTTGATCGGCACGTAGGCCACTTCCTCGAGCGTCGAGAAGCCTTCCTGCGCCAGGATGTCGGCCACTTCCTCGTCGACGTCGAGCTTTTCCATGAACTGCTGCTTGATGCGGCCGCTCTCCTCCTGCTGCTTCTTGGTGGACTCTTCCTCGGTCATGAGGTTGATCTGCCAGCCGGTGAGCTCCGAGGCGAGGCGCACGTTCTGGCCGCTGCGGCCGATCGCCACCGCGAGGTTCTCCTCGTCGACCACCACGTCCATGGCGTGCTTCTCCTCGTCGACCACGATCGACGAGACTTCTGCCGGCGCGAGCGCGCCGATCACGAACTGCGCCGGGTCGGCCGACC
>DATNCU010000385.1:0-2153 GCA_035607145.1 Thermoanaerobaculia bacterium | reverse complement strand
CGTCGAAGAGGACCACGGCATATGGCCGCCGCCGGATGGCCTCCGTCAGCTGGCCGGCCTCTTCATAGCCGACGTACCCCGGCGGGGCGCCGATCAGGCGCGACACCGCGTGCCGCTCCATGTACTCACTCATGTCGATGCGGACGATGTTCTCCTCGCTGTCGAACAGCGCCTGCGCCAGGGTCTTCGCCAGCTCGGTCTTGCCCACGCCGGTCGGCCCCAGGAAGATGAAGGAGCCGATCGGCCGCCGCGGGTCCTTGATCCCCGAGCGGGCGCGGATCACCGCGTCGGCGACCAGCTGCACCGCCTCCTCCTGGCCCACGACCCGCTGGTGGAGGATCTCGTCGAGGCGCAGCAGCTTCTCGCGCTCGCCCTCGACGAGGCGGGTCACCGGGATGCCGGTCCACTTGGAGACGATCTCGGCGATCTCCTCCTCGGTCACTTCCTCGCGCAGCAGCTGGTTGCCACCGCGATCGATGCGCGCCTCCTCCTCGCGCAGCTGCGCTTCGAGCTGCGGCAGCTGGCCGTGCTTGAGCTGCGCGGCGCGGTTCAGGTCGTAGTTGCGCTCGGCCTCCTCGACCTGGCGGCGCACCTGCTCGATCTGTTCGCGCAGCGCGCGCACCTTCTCGATGGCGCCCTTCTCGGCCTCCCACTGCGCGCGCATGCCGTGCGCCTTCTCCTGCAGCTCGGCGAGCTCGCGGCGCAGCTCTTCGAGGCGCTCCTTGGAGCCCTTGTCCTTCTCCTTCTGCAGCGCCGCCTCCTCGATCTCGAGCTGCATGACGCGGCGGGTGATGGCGTCGAGCTCGGCGGGCAGCGAGTCGATCTCGGTGCGGATCATCGCGCACGCCTCGTCGACGAGGTCGATCGCCTTGTCGGGCAGGAAGCGGTCGGTGATGTAGCGGTGCGAGAGCACGGCGGCGGCCACCAGGGCGTTGTCCTGGATGCGCACGCCGTGGTGCACCTCGAAACGCTCCCTCAAGCCGCGCAGGATGGAGACCGTGTCCTCGACGTTCGGCGCGTCGACCATCACCGGCTGGAAGCGGCGCTCGAGCGCGGCGTCCTTCTCGATGTGCTTCCTGTACTCGTCGAGCGTGGTGGCGCCGATGCAGTGCAGCTCGCCGCGCGCGAGCATCGGCTTGAGCAGGTTGCCGGCATCGGTCGAGCCCTCCGTCTTGCCGGCGCCGACGATGGTGTGCAGCTCGTCGATGAAGAGGACGACGCGGCCCTCGCTCTCCTTGATCTCGTTGAGCACCGCTTTCAGGCGCTCCTCGAACTCGCCGCGGTACTTGGCGCCGGCGAGCAGGGCTCCCATGTCGAGCGACCAGACGGCGCGGTCCTTGAGCCACTCGGGCACGTCGCCGCGCACGATTCTCTGTGCCAATCCCTCGACTATCGCCGTCTTACCTACACCGGGCTCGCCGATGAGCACCGGGTTGTTCTTGGTCTTGCGCGAGAGGATGCGGATGACGCGGCGGATCTCGGCGTCGCGCCCGATCACCGGGTCGAGCTTGTTGCGCTTGGCCTGCTCGACGAGGTCCATGCCGTACTTCGAGAGCGCCTCGTAGGCCGCCTCGGGGTTGGCGGAGGTGACGCGCTGGTTGCCGCGCAGTGCCTGCAGGCTCGCGAGCGTGCGGTCGCGGTCGAGGCCGAGCTGGCGGAACACTTTGCCGAGGCCGTCGCGGCCGGCGGTGTCGAGGAGCGCCAGCCAGAGGTGCTCGACGGAGACGTACTCGTCCTTGAGCCGCTTCGCCTCGTCCTCGGCCTTCACCAGCGCCTGCTGGAAGCGCTGGGTGACGTAGATCTTGCCCGCCTCGGCGGCGGGGCCGGAGACCTTCGGCCGACGCTCGAGCTCGGCGGCGATGGCGGCGCGCACGGCGTCCACCGGCGACTCCATGCGGGCGAGCAGCCGCGGCACGACGCCCTCGGGCTGCTCGAGCAGGGCGGCGGCGAGGTGCTCGGCGTCGACCTCCTGGTGGCCGAGGCGGGTCGCCAGGCTCTGCGCCGCGGCGATCGCCTCCTGCGATTTCTGGGTCAGCTTGTTGGGGTCCATATCGGTCAACCTTTCGGGGATTTGTCGTTCTGCAAAATCGTCACCGCCGCGGATTGAAGTTGGAGACCTTGGCGAGCTCCTCGAACAGCTCGCGCTCGCGGTC
>DATNCU010000381.1:0-8459 GCA_035607145.1 Thermoanaerobaculia bacterium | reverse complement strand
CGCGCAACACCACGGCCGCACGGGACCGCGGCCGTATGATCCGCGCCCGGCACCGCCCGCCGGCGGACCCCATGCCTTCCAGCCCGTCCAGCCCGCGCCTCGGCCACCGCGGCGAGCTCGCCCTCTTCCTCGCCGTGCGCGGCCTCGTGCGCGCGCTGCCGCTCACCGCGGCGCGGCCCTTCGGCGCCGCGCTCGGCGAGCTGATCTGGGCGCTCGGCGTGCGCCGCAGCACGGTGAAGCGCAACCTCGAGCTGGTCTTTCCCGAGCTGCCGGCACGCGAACGACGCCGTATCGCCCACCGCTGCTACCGCCACTTCGGGGCGATGACCTGCGACACCATCGCGCTCTCGCGCCTCGACGCCGTCGGCCTGTGCAAGCGGCTCACTCTCGTCGGCTGGGACCGCGTCGCGGAAGCCGACGCGCTCGGCCGCGGGCTACTCGTGCTCAGCGCCCACCTCGGCAACTGGGAGGTGGCGGCGCGGCCGGTGGGTCTCTACCGCGGTCCGTTCCACGTCGTCGTGCGGCCGTTCAACAACCCGCTCGTCTACCGCTACATGGAAGAGGAGCGCGAGCGCTTCGGCGAGCGCCAGATCGCCAAGCGCGGCGCCGCGAAGCAGCTCTTCCGCGTGCTGCGCGAAGGCGGCAAGGCGGGAGTGGTGATGGACCAGCGCGTGCGGCCGGGGCAAGGCATCGTGCTGCCCTTCCTCGGGCATCCGGCATTGGTGACGCCACTGCCGGCGAGCGTCGCGTTGCGCACCGGGGCGCCGGCTGTCACCATCGTCGCCTGGCCCGAGCCCGGCGGCCGCTACCGCGTCGAGCTGGGCGAGCCGATCCTGCCGCCGGCGGATGGCGACCGCGGCGACGAGGCGGTGGCGGCGCTCACCGCGCGCTACCTCGCGGCGCTCGAGACCGACATCCGCCGCCACCCCGAGCAGTGGTTGTGGATGCACCGGCGTTGGCGCCTCGACTGACATGGCAGCTCCGGTGAGCGCACACGTGCGCACGCTGCTGGTGATGCCCAACTGGGTGGGCGACTGCGTGATGGCGCTGCCGGTGGTCGAGGCGCTCGCCGCCGCGGACCGCCGTGTGGTGACGCTCGCCAAGCGCCACCTGACGCCGCTGCTGCGCCTCGCACCGGCGATCGGCGAGACGCTCGAGCGCGGCGCCGACGACGCCGAGACCATTGCGCGCCTCCGCGGGGCGCGCTGCGACGAAGCCGTGGTGCTCCCCAACTCAATCCGCTCCGCGTGGCTGCCGTACCAGGCGCGCATCCCCTGGCGCTGGGGCTACCGCGGTGGCTGGAGGGCGCCGCTGCTGCGCGCCCCGGTCGAGCGGCCGCGCGACCTGCGCGGCCGCGAGCGCCGGCCCCAAATCGAGGACTATCGCGAGCTGCTCGACGCGCTGTCGGTTCCACCACCTGCGTCGTGGGTACCGCGGCTGCCGCGCAATGAGGCGCTGCTCGCCACCGGCGCCGAGCGCCTGCAGCGCGCGCGAGTCGCCGGCGACGGCCCGCTGATCGGCCTCTTCGCGGGCGCCGAGTGGGGACCGTCGAAGCGCTGGCCCTGGCGCCGCTTCGCGGACTTGGCGACCGCGCTGCGCCGCCAAGTCCCCGGCGCGCGCATCGTCATCCTCGCCGGCCCCAAGGAAGTGTGGACGGCGGTGCGCATCCACGAGGAGAGCGGCAAGCTTCACCCGGTGATCGGCCCCGACCTCGACCTCGCCGGCCTCGCCGCCGTCCTCGCCCACTTCGACCTGCTAGTCACCAACGACTCCGGGCCCATGCATCTCGCCGCCGCGCTCGGCGTGCGCTGCGTGGCGCTCTTCGGGCCCACCGACCCGCGCCGCACAGCGCCTGCCGGCGAAGGCCACCGCGTGCTCTACACCGATCGCTGGTGCTCGCCGTGCTTCCGGCGGCACTGCCCGCTGCTCCACCACCGCTGCCTGCGTGACATCGAGGTCGAGACGGTGGCGGAAGCGGCGCTCGCGGCGCTCGCGTAGCGAGCGCACCGATCTTCACGCCCGCGGCCGGTCGCGACCTCCGCGCCGACTTCTCGGGCTCGCCATACGGTTGGTGGAGAGTCCGACAGAGGTGGCGGCACGCCGCGATCGGCAACGTTGACCGCGTCGCCGACGGCGCAAGGGAGATTCTCTTCTGCGTCCGTCTTGTAGGTCATGGACGGAAGCTGGCGGACGCGACAACGTCGGCCTACCGTCGCGAAGAACAGGAGGAATCCCGTCATGGCCGGCGACATCGGAATCGACGAACGAGAGGAGGCCTATCCAATGCAATCGCGATGGAAGCGTGGGTTCGTAATAGCTTCCGTTACCCTGATCCTGGCTGCATGGGCGGCGCTGCCGCCGGCCTTCGCGCAGCCGGCCCCGGTCCCGCGCGCGGTCGTACCGGCGAATGCGGCTCCGGAAGCGATGGCCGGCCTCTTCGCCGATCTCCGGAGAGGCGAGCAGACGGTCTCGATCCCCGGGGCCGCTTGGCTTCAACTGCAATTCTCCGAGGTGCAGCTCGGGCCGAACGGCAGGTTGACGATCAGGAGCGCGGTGGGTGACAGCCAGAGCTTCTCGCAGGCCGAACTCGGGGCCTGGGGCGGGCTCACCGCCATCTTCAATGGCGCGGAGCTGCGCGTCACCCTGACGCCTGGTAAGGGTTCGACCGAGCCGGTCGTGGCCCGGATCGCGGACATCATCATCGGTCTGCCGCCCCCGAAGGAAGAGCCTGCAGAGGTGGCGCCGCAACCGCTGATCGAGCTTCTCGGCCGTGATCTCGGTCGCTTCATCTCCAGCTCACTGGAGTCGGTCTGCGGCGCGACCGACGATCGGGTCGCTTCCACCAATCCGCGTAGCGGCCGCATCATGCCGGTCGGCTGCACCGGCTGGCTGATCGACGGCGGCGCGCTGCTGACCGCGGGTCATTGCACCGGCGCGTCGATGCAGACGGTCGAGTTCAACGTCCCGGCCTCGCGGGCGGACGGAACCACCGTCTCGCCGCCGGTGCGGGACCAGTACCGGGTGGCCGCTGGCTCGGTCGTTACCCAGAACACCGGTGTCGGCAACGACTGGGCGATCTTCAGAGTGTTGCCGAACACCGAGACCGGCCTCCTGCCGGCAGCCGCGCAGGGCGCGACCTTCCAGCTTTCCAACACCGAGAACCCGGCCAACGTCCGGATCACCGGGTTCGGCGTGGACGGGCCGGGGCCCAATTTCGGTGCCGGAGGCCCGCGCGACGCCACCAATCAGACCCAGCAGACACATGTCGGCGCGCTCAGCGCCAACACCGGCGGCGCGAATTCCGGAACGCTCAGCTATAGCGTCGATACCCAGGGCGGCAATTCTGGCAGCCCGGTAATCGTCGAAGGGGGCAACGTCGCAATCGGCATCCACACGAACGGCGGCTGTACACCGACGGGCGGGACCAATTCCGGGACCAGCTTCCGCAACCAAGCTCTTTGGACGGCGATTGGCAATCCTTCGCCGTGAGGGCGCGAGCGCGCACCTCTACTCGAGCTCGAATAGCAGATCCCCGCCCTCGACCGCTTCGCCGGCGGCGACGCAGACGCGCTTGACCACCCCGTCATGCTCGGCCTGGATCTCGTTCTGCATCTTCATCGCTTCGAGCACGAGGACGCCCTGGCCGGCGCGCACCGGCTCGCCGGCGGCGACCAGCACGGCGACGACGCGGCCCGGCATGTAGGCGGTCACCTGGTCGCTCTTCTTGGCGCCGCCGCGGCCTGCACCTTGCTGTGCGAGGTGAGTGAGCGGGTCGGCGACCTCGGCGAGGACGCCGCCGCGGGCGCTCGACACCCACCAGCGGCCGATGCCGCGCGGCAGCACCGTCACCTCGAATTGTTCGCCGCCTCCGGTGGATGAAGAGGCAGCGAGGATGCTCCAGTGGCGCGGGCCGACCGCGGCCTGGTCGACGTCGTAGGACTTGTCGCCCACCTGCACGCGCAGCCGCTCGCCCTCGCGCTCGACGCGCACCTTCTCGGTGCGGCCGCCGACGGTGACGATCAGCTCCACGGTGCGCCTTCCTCGCAGCGCGACGCCACGGCCGTCACGTCACGCCACCGCCCTTGCGCAGCCCCTCGCGCCGCGCCGCCACGCTCCAGCGCGTGCGCGCGCCCTCGACCGGCGGCGAGCCCGCGGCGCGGCCGCCGCGCTCGATCTCGGCGAGCGCCGCGGCGACGAACGGCAGGTCGCGGTCGACGGCGTGCACCGGCAGCGCGAGGTCGCCCGCTTTGAGCTTGCGGTCGAGCCAGGCGATGTCGAAGGCGCCGCTGCGGAACTCCTCGTCGCGCAGCAGCGCCAGGAACAGCGGCACGCTCGTCGCCACGCCTTCGATGCGCAGCTCGGCCAGCGCGCGCCCGAGACGGTCGAGCGCCTGCGCACGGTCCTCGCCCCAGACGATGAGCTTGCCGAGCATCGGGTCGTAGTGGATCGGCACCTCGCCGCCTTCGTAGACGCCGACGTCGTTGCGCACGCCCGGACCCTGCGGCCAGCGCAGCAGCTCCAATCGTCCCGGCGACGGCGCGAAGTTGCGGTAGGGGTCCTCGGCGTAGAGCCGCACCTCGATGGCGTGGCCCCGCGGCTCGACGCCGTGGAAGCTCGCCGGCAGCGGCTCGCCCTGCGCGACGGCGATCTGCGCCCGCACGAGGTCGAGGCCGGTGACGAGCTCGGTCACCGGGTGCTCCACCTGCAGGCGGGTATTCATTTCGAGGAAGTAGAAGCGGCCGTCCTTGTCGAGCAGGAACTCGACGGTGCCGGCGTTCCAGTAGCCCACCGCGCGCGCCGCCTGCACCGCCGCTTCGCCCATCGCCGCCCGCAGCGCTGGCGACATCACCGTCGACGGCGCCTCCTCGACCACCTTCTGGTGTCGCCGCTGCAGCGAGCACTCGCGCTCGCCGAGCGAGACCAGCGTGCCGTGCTTGTCGCCGATCACCTGGATCTCGACGTGGCGCGGCTCGACGAGGTACTTCTCCATGTACACCGCGTCATCGCCGAACGCCGATGCGGCCTCGGAGCGCGCGCCACGGTAAGCGGCGGCGAGGTCGGCGAGCGAGGAGACGAGCCGCATCCCCTTGCCGCCGCCGCCGGCCGCGGCCTTGAGCATCACGGGATAGCCGATCGTCTCCGCGGCGCGCTCGGCGGCTTCGAGCTCGGGAAGCGGATCGCGGCCGCCGGGGACCACCGGCACGCCGGCGTCGATCATCAGTCGCCGGCTCTCCACCTTGCTGCCCATGGCGGCGATCGCCGTCGACGGCGGCCCGATGAGCTCGACGCCGGCCTCCTCGAGCAGCGCCGCGAAGCGCGCGTTCTCGGCGAGGAAGCCGTAGCCGGGGTGCACGGCGTCGGCGCCGATCTTCTTCGCCAGCTCGACGATCGCCTCGGCGCGCAGGTAGCTCTCGCGCGAGGGCGCCGGGCCGATGCGGTAGGCCTCGTCGGCCATCAGCACGTGCAGCGCCTTGCGGTCGGCGTCGGAGTAGAGGGCGGCGCCGCGGATCCCGAGCTCGCGCAGCGCGCGCAGCACGCGCACGGCGATCTCGCCGCGGTTGGCCACCAGCACTTTGCGGAAGGCGCGCCGTGGCGGGTCGGCCATTGAGGCCGGGATGCTAGCAGCGGTCACCTTAGACTTCGCGTCACATGCCGCCAACGAGCCGGGCCACGCGGCGCCGACCGAGGCGTCGCCGCGACACCATGCCGTGGGCGATCCTGGCGCTCGGCGTGGTCTTCTTCGTCCGCCCCCTGCTGCTCGGGTGGACCTTCTACTTCCGCGACCTGCACCTCGCCTTCCTACCGGCGCTGCAGCTGGTCGCCGACGTCTGGAGGCAGGGAACGGTTCCGCTGTGGAACCCCTACCTCAACGGCGGCCAGCCTCTCCTGGGGGACCCACTCGCGGCCGGGTTCTATCCCGCCACGCTGCTCTATCTCGTCCTTCCCCACGTGCGGGCGTTCTCCCTCGACCTCGCCGGGCACGTCATCCTCGCGGCGATCGCGGCCTATGCGCTGGCGCGCACGCTCTCACTGTCGCGCCCTGCGGCGTGGGCGACGGCGATGGTGTACGGCTTCTGCGGCCTCACCCTCTCGCAGCTCAACGGGCTCGGACGGCTCATGGGTCTGCCGTATCTGCCGCTCACGCTGCTCGCATTGCATCGACTGCTGGTTACCGGCGAACGGCGGTGGCTGGCGCTCGCCGGTCTTTGCGGCGGCCTCCAGCTCCTCGCCTGCGCGCCCGAGATCGCCGCGCTCACCTGGGTCACCGCGCTGGTCTGGGTGGCGGCCTTTCCCTACCGCGAGCGAGTGCTGGCGCGCGCGTGGAAGCTGGGCCTGGCGATCGCGCTCACGGTGATGGTTGCCGCCGTCCAGCTGCTGCCGACGACGGAGATGACCCGCGACTCGCGGCGATCGGAGGGGATCTCCTACACCGGTTTCACCACCTGGTCGGTGGCGTGGCGGCAGCTGCCGAGCCTCTTCGTGGCCGGTTACCTCGGCCCGCTCGACACCCTCGACCCCCGCGGCTACTGGGGCACCAACGTGGTCGACCGGGGCTACCCGTTGCAGGGCAGCTTCTACTTCGGCATCGCGGCGCTCGTGCTCGCCGGGGCGGCGCTGACGAGCCGCAGCGACGGCGGCATTCCGCGCCGCGTTCGCGTCGCCCTCCTCGCCCTCGCGCTCGCCGGGCTGCTGCTCGCGTGCGGCCGGCACCTGCCGGGGTTCGCGTTCCTCTACCGCGCCCTCCCGCCGCTCCACGCCTTCCGCTTTCCCGAGAAGTTCCTGCTCGCTGCCGTGCTGCCCGTCGCGCTCGCCGCGGGCTGGAGCGTGCATCGACTGGGGCGGCCCGGCGCGACGGCGGTCGGGCGCTGGGCCGGTGGCCTCGCGGCGGGGGCGGGTGGCGTGTGTCTGGTCGGCTCCCTGGCCGTCCGCGCTGGCGCCCTCGATGGGCGCCTCCCGGAATGGCTCCTCCTCCGCAGCGAGGCGTTCGTGGCGGCAGGCCTTGCCCGCACGCTCCTCGTCGCGGGGGCGACGGCGCTGGCGTTCGTCCTCGCCCTCGTTCTGCTCCACCTGCGCCGCTCGCGGCTGCTGCTCGCGATGCTGGTGGCGGTGATCTCGGGCGACCTCCTCGCGGCGGGACGATCCGTCAACCCGGTGACCCCCGCCGACTGGTTCCTCGCCGAGCCGCCGGTGGTGCCGCTGGTGCGCGCGACGACCGGCGCCGGCCGCTTCTACCATCGCCTCTCGCCGTCGCGGCCGATCGCCGCGCCGGCGGCTGCGGACGCCGCGTGGGGCTACCGCCGCGATCGCTTCGTGCTCGAGGACTACCTCGCGAGCGCCTTCCGCATCCCCACCATCTTCCACACCGACTTCCTCAAGCTCACGCCGCTGCGCACGTCGGCGCTCGCCGCGACGGTGAACGCACTGCCATGGCGGCAGAGGATGCCGTTGCTCTCCGACGCGGCGGTGACCGCGCTCATCGCCGAGGCCGGGCTCGAGGTGCCGGGCCTCGAGCCCGTCGCGCCGGTCGCCGACCCCGGAGGGGCGCCGCTGGTCCTCTACCGCAACCGCGATGCCGCACCGCGCTTCCGCTGGATCGGCGTCTGGCGCTCGGTACCCGACGCCCACGCGGCGCTCGGCGCCCTGCTCGGACGCGGCTTCGACCCGCGTCGTCATGCCGTCGTCGAAGATCCCTCCCGACCCGACGGGCCCCGGCCGTGCACGAGTCCCGGCAGCGTGGCGGCGAGCGAGCCGACCTTCGCTCACACCCTCGTCGAGGTCCGCAGCGCTTGCGACGGCTACCTGGTGATCGCCGACACGCCGGCGCCCGGCTGGCGCTACCGGCTCGACGGCGTCGAGGCCACCGCGGTGCCCGCCGACTACGCGTTCGCCGCGGTGTGGGTACCGGCGGGGACGCACCGCGTCGAGCGCCGCTACCGGCCGCTGGCGATCGAGGTCGGCGCGGTCGTCAGCCTGGTGGGCGTGGCGGCGCTTGGCTGGCTGGCGCGGCCTCGAGGCTCGCGTCGCAGGCGGGCGCGATGGCCTGCGGCCGCGAGCCACGGCCCATCCGCTTCCGGTGGCGCTCGACGCCCATGAAGAAGAGCTTCTCGAGCAGCTTCTGCGACAGCGTCATGCGGAAGACGCCGCCGGCGAGCGCCGAGACCACCGCCGCGCGCACGCCCTCGAACGGCGGCTCGGTGGCGAAGATGCCGACGAAGGCGGGGTCGTAGTAGCCGAGGATGTAGCGGCGGAAGCGGTCGAGGCCGCGTCGCGCGAAGCGCTCGTAGCCCGCGAGGTCGCCGGCGTCAAGTCGGCCCTTCCTCGCCAGCACCGCGCCCACGTCGTCGGCCGCGCGCGTGCCGGTGGTGAGCGCCACGTGCACGCCCGAAGAGAAGACCGGATCGAGGAAGGCCGCGGCGTCGCCCACCGTCACCCAGCCGTCGCCGGCGAAGCGCCGCAAG
>DATNCU010000365.1:0-2427 GCA_035607145.1 Thermoanaerobaculia bacterium | reverse complement strand
TCCAACAGCTTCGCCACCGGCGGGCGGCGCGGCTCCCGGCCGCCGCCGGCGCGGCTCGGCAGGCAGACGGCCCGCGGTTGGATTACGATCGGTGTGTTCGGAGGACCCATGCTCGACACCGAGATCGGAACCGCCACTGCCGCCGCCTCGAGCGGCGTCGACTTCGCGCTCACCGCCGAGCAGCGCGCCATCGAGGAGACGGCGCGCGAGTTCGCGCGGCGCGAGATCGACCCCATCGTCGACGAGATCGACGAGGCGCAGCGCTTTCCCTACGAGGTGATGAAGAAGGCCGGGGAGCTGGGCTTCCTCGGCGTCATCTTTCCGGAGGAGTGGGGCGGCGCCGGGTTGGGCTACGTCGAGTACGTGCTGGTCATCACCGAGCTGTCGGCCGTCGATCCGTCGGTCGGCATCAGCGTCGCGGCGCACAACTCGCTGTGCAGCAACCACATCTACAAGTTCGGCAACGACGAGCAGCGCGATCGCTGGCTGCGGCCGCTCGCCGCGGGCAAGAAGCTCGGCGCCTGGAGCCTCACCGAGCCCAACGCCGGCTCCGACGCCGGCGGCACCCGCACGCGCGCCGAGAAGGTGGACGGCGGCTGGAGGCTCAACGGCGCCAAGACCTTCACCACTCACGGCTCGGTGGGGGACGTCTGCGTCGTCTTCGCGGTGACCGAGCGCGACGCGCCGAAGGGGCACAACCTCTCGGCCTTCGCCATCGACAAGGGCACGCCGGGGTTCCGGCCGGGCAAGAAGGAGAACAAGCTCGGCATCCGCGCCTCCGACACCGCCGAGGTGGTGATGGAGGACTGCTTCATTCCCGACGAGAACCTGCTCGGCAACCGCGGCGAGGGGTTCAAGCAGGCGATGGTGGTGCTCGACGGCGGCCGCATCTCGATCGCGGCGCTCGGGCTCGGCACCGCGGTGGGCGCCTTCCGTACGGCGACGGCGTACGCCAAGCAGCGCGAGCAGTTCGGCAAGCCGATCGCCGAGTTCCAGGCCATTCAGTTCGCGCTCGCCGAGATGGCGACGAAGATCGCCGCCGCCGAGGCGCTGACGATGGCGGCGGCCGAGGCGATGGACCGCGGGTTGCCGGTGACGCTGATCGCCTCGCAGGCCAAGCTCGCGACCGGCGAGGCCGCGGTGTTCTGCAGCGAGCGCGGCGTGCAGATCCACGGCGGCTACGGCTTCGTCAAGGACTACCGGGCCGAGAAGTTCTACCGCGACGCCAAGATCTGCACCATTGGCGAGGGGACGAGCGAGATCCAGCGCCTGGTGATCGCGCGGCAGCTGATGCAGAAGGGGACGAGGCCGCGGCGGTGATCGGCGGCATCGCGCACATCGGCATCGCGGTGCGCTCGATCGACGAAGCGCGCGGGTTCTGGGAGGCGCTGGGGTTGCGCGTCGAGCACGTCGAGGAGGTGCCGCACGAGGGCGTGCGGGTGGCGATGATCCCTTGCGGGGAGAGCCGCATCGAGCTGCTCGAGCCGACGCGCGAGGACTCGCCGATCGCGACGTTCCTCGCCAAGCGTGGACCGGGGATTCACCATCTCTGCCTGGCGAGCGACGACGTCGCCGGTGACGATGGGCGGCTACGTGCGGCTGGTGTTGAGCTCCTGCGTGCAGCTCCTACCGCCGGGGCCGGCGGCTCGCGTGTTCAGTTCGTGCACCCGAAGAGCGCTGGCGGCGTATTGGTGGAGCTGGCCGAGGAAGCGACGGCCGCCCCATGAACCCCGGCTCGCTCGTCATCCTCCACCTGGCGCAGCCGACGGAGAAGTTCTGGGGCGTGCTGCTGCGGCTCGCCGGCGAAGGGATCACCGTGCGCGGCATCAACCTCTCGTCGTTCGACGACTGGGCGCGGGGGGTGGCGCGGCACGAGGCGACGCTCGACCTGGCGACGATGTTCGTGCCGCTGTTCCGCGTCGAGCGCATGTTCCTCGACGAGCAGGTGGGCGAGGTGGAGAGCTACAGCCAGCGCTTCCACCGCATGGCCGGCGTCGCTGTGGAGAGCCACCTCGGCCTCGGCGTGAGCGAAGGCGGCGCGCGCGACGAGCCGGGGCTCGTCTCCTGAGGTGAGTGTGGGCGCCTCGGCGGCGGAGACGGGGGCTGCTGCCAGAGTCGACGGTCCGATCCTCGTCCTCGGCTGCGGCGTCGTCGGCGCCTCGGCGGCCGCGGGCTGGAGCGCCGCCGGCCGCATCGTCTGGGGCCACGACCGCCGCGACCTCGCGCCGCTCGTCGAGCGCGGCTGGATCGCGCGGCAGGTGGCGGTCGGGGAGCTCGATGTGTCGCTGGCCGAAGCCGCGGTGGTGCTGCTGGCGCTGCCGGTCGGCGGCATCCTCGCGGCGCTGCGGCGACTGCCGTTCCACGCCGGCCAGCTGGTCACCGACGCCGGCAGCGTCAAGGCGCCGGTGATGGAAGCCGCAACCGCGC
>DATNCU010000352.1:0-11126 GCA_035607145.1 Thermoanaerobaculia bacterium | reverse complement strand
CGCTTCACGGTGCCGTTCATCTCCGACTTCGCGAACCGCTTCTAGGCGGATCTGGACGAGTCCTGGCGGCCGCGGCGATGACCCTCGTCCGATGAGCGTCGCCGCGGCCGTTCCGCGCGGGCCTCTCACCCATCCGCGCCTCCCGCTGCTGCTCTGGCTCGGCGCCGGAGTGGCGGCGGTCGGGCTGTTCTTCGCCGCTGGCTGGGTGGGCCTGCCGAGTGGCGCGGCGTTCACGGTCTGCGCCTTCCGGCGCCTGACCGGCATCCCCTGCCCCGGGTGCGGCCTCACTCGAGCGATGGGCGCCCTCGCCCGCGGCGAGCTGCTGCTCGCGCTGCACTTCCACCCTTTCGCGCCGCTGGTGCTCGCCGAGGCGGGGGCGCTGTGGGCGGGGATCGGCGCATCGGTGTTGGGTCGGCCGCTCGCCCTGCCGCCGCGGTTCCTCGAGCGGGTGGTGATCTGGCAGACCGCCGCCTTCGTCGCCCTCTGGCTTGGGCGGCTGGCGACGGGTACGCTGCCCTGGTGAGCGGACCGCTCACCACTTCACCGCGATCGGCGGACCGGGCACCCGGCGGCGAAACCACAGTCGTCACCACCACGCGGCGCGGCCGGCGCCGCTTCGTTCTCGCGGCGCTCGCGCTCGGCCTCGTGCTGGCGCTCGACCTCGCGCGGCCGCCGTCGCACCAGCTCTCCGCCCGCGCCCTCGTCGGCGCCATCCACGTCTACCAGGCCACGCTCTCGCCGCGGCTCGGCGCCGCCGGCGTGCGCTGCCGGTTCAAGCCCAGCTGCAGCCACTTCGCCGAGGGCGCCATCAAGAAGGACGGCGCGCTCGTCGGTAGCGCGCGCGCCGCTTGGCGCATCCTGCGCTGCGGCCCGTGGACGCCCAGCGGCACCTACGATCCGCCTTAGCACGCGGTACCATCCCGCGGTGCCCGCCACGGCAACCTACCCGGTGGAAGCGCGGCGCCTGCCCGAGGGCCGGCAGCTGCGGCTCACCTGGAGCGACGGCCACGTCGGCGAGTACGACTACCGACTGCTCCGCGGCTGGTGTCCCTGTGCGATGTGCCAGGGCCACGGCTCGCTGGAGCTCACCTTCCACCCGCCGGCGCAGCCGGTGGACCTCCACCGCATCGAGCCGGTGGGCAACTACGGGCTCTCGTTCCTCTGGTCCGACGGCCACGGCACCGGCATCTACCGCCACGAGTACCTGCGGCAGCTCTGCCCGTGCCCGCGCTGCGCCGGAGGCGAGGGACCGCCAGGAGACTGAGGCATGTGGATCTTCCTCCTCGCCGCCGCGCTGGCCGACCCCGCGGCGTCCAAGGCGGCGCCGCCGCGCGTCACCCTCTCGACGAGCAAGGGCGACATCGTCGTCGAGCTCTACCCCGACAAGGCGCCGGCGACGGTCAAGAGCTTTCTCACCTACGTCAACGAGAAGTTCTACGACGGCACCATCTTCCACCGCGTCATCCCCGGCTTCATGATCCAGGGCGGCGGCTTCACCGCCGACATGAACCAGAAGGCGACGCACGGTCCGGTGAAGAACGAGGCCGACAATGGCCTCTCCAACGCGCGCGGCACGATCGCCATGGCGCGCACCTCGGATCCCCACAGCGCCACCTCGCAGTTCTTCATCAACCTCGTCGACAACAACGGCCTCGACCGCTCGAGCCCACGCGGCGACGGCTGGGGCTACACGGTGTTCGGCAAGGTGGTGTCGGGGATGGAGGCGGTCGACGCCATCGCCGGCGTGCCCACGGGCAGGAAGGCCGGGATGGGGGATGTGCCGACGCAGACGGTGACCCTCACCAGCGCGCGGCAGGTGAAGAACTAAGAGCGCGAGTCGCAGACGAGCGCTCGTGTCGTGGAGTGGCCGACCGTCCGCGGGCGGCCAAGGAACAATTAAGGGTCGGACAGTCAGGTGGATGGTGCCGAAGGCCGGACTCGAACCGGCACGGGTCGCCCCACACGGCCCTCAACCGTGCGCGTCTACCAATTCCGCCACTTCGGCTGGTCTGTCAAAGATGGGCCTGACTGTCAAAGACGACCATCGAAAGCCGCCGGCGCCTGCAGCGCGGGCCCGGCGGCGCAGATCTTAGCAGTGCCTTCGCGCTAAGGCGCCGGCTGCGGTGCGGCGGCCGGGGCCGAAGGCGCGGTAGCCGGTGCGGGCTGCGCCGGCGCTGGCTGAGCAGGCTGCACAGGGATGGTGCGGGCCGAGGCCGGCGGTGCCGCCGGCTTCGGCGTCGGCTTGGCCGGCGCCTGCAGCTCCTTGGGATCGGCGCCGCTGATCACCGACGAGCCCGACGCGCCGCCCTTGTAGACGGCGATCGCGAGCGTGAGCAGGATGAAGGCGACGAAGGCCCACACCGTCAACTTGTGGATGAACTGCGTGGTGCCGCGGGCGCCGAACGCCGTCTGCGTGGCCCCGCCGCCGAACACCGAGAGGTCCGCGCCCGAGCCCTGCTGGAGCAGCACGACGAGGATCAGGAACAGACAGACGATGACTTCCAACACGTAGAGCACGTAGATCATGGGGTTCCTCGAAACGCTTCCGGCGGGCCTTACTGGGCTTACGGATGGGGTGGAGACACCCCTACCGGCGGGCGCAGGCGTGGATGATAGCCAGGAATTTGCCCGCGTCAAGGCTGGCGCCGCCGACGAGGAAGCCGTCGACGTCGGGCTGGACGATCAGCTCGGCGGCGTTGTCGGGCTTGACCGAGCCGCCGTAGAGCAGGCGCAGCGAGGCGGCGAGGGCCGGCGAGGCGAGCGCGGCGAGGCGCTCGCGCAGGAAGGCGTGGGCCTCCTGCGCCTGCTCGGGCGTGGCGACGTCGCCGGTGCCGATGGCCCACACCGGTTCATAAGCGATCACCCACGAGGCGCCATCGACCGGCGCCGTGGTGAGCGCCGCGGAGAGCTGCCGCTCGAGCACGGCGAAGGTCTCGCCGGCGCGGCGCTCGTCGCGCGTCTCGCCCAGGCAGAGGATGGGCCGCAGGCCGTGGCGCACGGCGGCGGCGAGCTTCCGCGAGACGAGCGCGTCGTCCTCGCCGTGGTCGCGGCGGCGCTCGCTGTGGCCGATGATCGCCCAGCGGCAGCCGGCGTCGACCAGCTGCGCGCCGGAGACGTCGCCGGTGTGGGCGCCGGTGTCTTCGGGGTGGAGATCCTGGCCGCCGACCTCGATCTCCGAGCCGGCGAGCGCCTCGGCGACGGTGCCCAGCAACGGATGCGAAGGGAAGATCACCGCGTCGGCCCCCACCGTCGGCGGCGCCGCACGCAGCTGCTCGCAGAACGCGCGCGCTTCCCCGCGCAGCAGGTGCATCTTCCAGTTCGCCGCCGCGAGCGGCCGGCGTCCGTCGCTCACGCGCCGTCCGCTTGCAGCGCCTCGACCCCAGGCAACGTTTGGCCGGCGAGGAACTCGAGCGAGGCGCCGCCGCCGGTGGAGACGTGGCCGATGCGGTCTTCGACACCGGCCTGCTTGGCCGCGGCCACCGTCTCGCCGCCGCCGATGACGGTGAACGCCTGCGAGGCGCCCACCGCCGCCGCCACCGCGCGCGTGCCGGCGTCGAAGGGCGGCTTCTCGAAGACGCCCATCGGACCGTTCCAGAACACCGTCTTCGCCGCCGCGATCGGCGCGGCGAAGCGCCGGCGGCTCTCGCTGCCGACGTCGAGCGCCATCTTGCCGTCGGGCACGCCCTCGTCGACGCTCACCTCGCTCGCCGTCTCCGGCTTGTCGATGGCGTCGGCCACCACCACGTCCACCGGCAGCAGCACGGCGACGCCGCGCGCTTCCGCCTTCTGCAGGAGTTGCGCGGCGAGCGGCACCTTGTCGGCCTCGTGCAGCGAAGCGCCGATCCGCTTGCCCTGCGCGGCGAGGAAGGTGTTCGCCATGCCGCCGCCGAGCACCAGCTCGTCGATGCGCTCGAGCAGGTTGTCGATGGTGTCGATCTTGCCCTCGATCTTGGCGCCGCCGATGACCGCGGCGAAGGGCTTCGCGGGATCGCGCAGCAGGCGCGACAGCGCGTCCACCTCCTTGACCAGCAGCCGACCGGCGGCCTTCTTCGCGAGCCGCTGCGGCACGCCCACCACCGAGGCGTGAGCGCGGTGCGCGGCGCCGAAGGCGTCGTCGACGTAGACGTCGGCGAGCGAGGCGAGCGCGGCGGCGAAGGCCTCCTCGTTCTTCTCCTCGCCGGTGTGGAAGCGCAGGTTCTCGAGCAGGCAGACGCCGCCTTCGGGCAACGCGGCCGCGGCGGCGGAAGCTGCCTCGCCCACGCAGTCGTCGGCGAACTCGACCGGTGCGTCGAGCAACGCCGCGAGCGCTGCCGCCACCGGCCGCAGGCTGTACTTGGGCTCCGCCTTCCCCTTCGGCCGCCCGAGGTGCGAGGCGAGCAGCACGCGGGCGCCGGCGCGGCGCAGCTCCTCGATCGTCGGCAGCGCCTCGCGCAGGCGAGTGTCGTCGCCGACCTTGCTGTCGGCGAGCGGGACATTGAAGTCGACGCGCACGAAAACGCGCGCGCCACGCAGCGACGGCAGGTCGAGGTCGTCGAGGGTGCGGAGGCGGCTCATCTCGGCGCGCGAAGTCTAACTGCGTTTTCACCGCTCTAACCGAGCGGGACGCCCCTGACCGTGCGTGTTAGCCTGTCGTCGTTGCTGGGTCTCGAGCCCGCGGAATCAGCCGCCTCGCGCCGGCCAGGCTGGGCGCTTCTCTGCTTGGCCATGGGCGCGCTGCTCTCGCTGCCGCCGGCACTGGCGCAGGAGCCGCCCCCGTCGCCGCAACCGGAGGAGCCGGCGCCCGCCGAAGAGACCTTCTACGAGGCCATCCAGGTGCGCACCGCCGAGGTCGAGGTGATCGTCACCGACCGCGACGGCAACCGCGTCACCGATCTCCGCCGCGAGGACTTCACCCTCTTCGAGGACGGCCGCCCCGTCGAGCTGACCGGCTTCGCCGCCTACACCGCGGCGCCCGTAACCGCGGCGTCGGCGGCACCTGGCACCGAACCCTCGGCGCCGCCATCTGCCGACGCCCCCGCTGCGGTCCCGAAGCCGAGCCCCGTGGTGATGGTGCTGCTCGACAACCAGAGCCTGACCTTGGCGGGCAGGAAGCGCCTGCTCGAGCACGTGCGGCAGTTGATCGACGAGCTGGGCCCCGAGCCACGCATCGGCATCAGCGTGCAGGACGCGCCGGGCCGGCTGCGCGTCGCGCTCGCGCCGACCACCGATCACGCCGCGGTCCTCGCGGCGCTCGAGCGCGCCGCCGACGTGGTCCCGGGCGGCAACCAGACCTACTTCGAGACCCAGCGCCTCGCCCGCGACATCATGAACGTGCCGGACCCTGCCGAGGACGCGCGTTCGGGATTGCCGATGGCGCAGGCCGACGCCATGGGCATCCACCAGCGCATCCTCGCGCACGCGGCGCAGCTCGAGGCGCAGGCGAGGAGCACCGCCGAGGCGCTCGAGCAGCTGGTCGAGGCGCTCGCCGGCCTGCCCGGCCGCAAGGCCGTCGTGCTGGTGAGCGGCGGCATCCCGCAGCGGCCGGCGGAGGCGCTGCTCTCCGCCTGGCGCAACCGCTTCGACCGCATGAACAACGCGTGGGGCATCGCCTCGCCCTTCGACGAGCAGCGCGGCGACGTCTCCACCGTGCTGGCGCGCACGGCGGCGCGGGCCAACGGCAGCCGCGTCGCCATCTACGGCCTCGTCTCGCCGGCCATCCCCAGCCACGTCTCGGCCGACATGTCGGCCGGCGACGTGTGGACTGCTTCGGAAGAGACGAAGGAGTCGATGAACCTGCAGGACGCGATGGCGCAGCTCGCGCTGCCCACCGGCGGCGTCGCGGGCTTCGACCAGGGCGCGAAGCTGGCCGTCGACGCCATCGCCGGCGACCTCGAGAGCTACTACTCGCTCGCCTACACGCCGCGCGAGCGGCAGCGCGGCAAGGACCACGACCTGCGCGTCGAGGTGACGCGCATCCGCGGAGGAGAAAACCAGGGGTTGAAGGTGCGGCACCGCACCGCGCACCGCGAGCGCACCGGCGCCGAGCTGATGAGCGAGCGCACCCGCGCGGCGCTGCTCTTCGGCTGGCAGGACAACCCGCTCGATTTGGCGGTCGACGTCGGCGCCCCCACGCGCGGGGAGAAGCGCGGCACCAGCGAGCTGCCGCTCACCATCACGCTGCCGCTCGCACGCGTCGTCCTCGTGCCGCAGGGTGCGGCGCACGAAGGCCACCTCACCATCCACATCGCGGCCACCGACGCCGAGGGGCGCAGCTCGCCGGTGTCGTCGGTGGACGTGCCGGTGCGGGTGCCCAACGACCAGCTGCTCGCCGCGATGTCGCAGCTGCTCGCTTATCGCACGCGCCTGGCGGTGCGGCCGACGCGCCAGCAGATCGCGGTGACGGTGCGCGACGAGCTGGCCAACCAGACGGCGACGGTCCTCGTCGAGCACGAGCCGGTGAGCGCAGAGAGCCAGGCTCCCGCGCCGAGCCAGGCTGCGGGGTCGGCGCCGGCAACGGCCGGCGGTCCCGGTTGAAGCGTCGAGGCACGCCAGGGGTGGAACCGCCGCGAGCGTTGCGGCCTCCGTCGCGCGGTGTCCGGGTGTCGCTGGCGTTCGGTTGGGCGCTGGCCTTCGCTCTCGTCTTCGCTCGGCATGGTGAGGCGCAGAGCGCGCCGTCACCACCCGGCCCGGTGGAGCCCCCCGCGGCCACTGCTGAGCCGGCGCCGGCCACCGCCTCGCCGGCGGCGGCCGCCGAGACGCCCGCGGCCGCACTCGAGACGCCAGCCGTGGCCAGCGCGGTCGAAGTCCCCGCCGGCGTCCGCGTGCTGCCCACCGGCGGGCTCGACATGGAGGGGGCGGCGCTGCTGCTCAGCGGCCAACAGGGTGGTCTTCTGCCAATGGCGTTCTTCGCCTCGCCGCTGGGACCGGCCGCGGGCGGAGTGGCGGCGGTGGTGGTGATCGAGGTCGAGGGCTCCGCGCTCCTCACGCAGCAGGCCGCGGACGCACCGCTCTACCTCGACGTCTGCCTCTACGTGCTGTCGGGCAATCCGCCGGCGGTGACCTTCTCCGTGCTCGAGACGCTGGCGATCGACGTCGAGCAACAACGCGACGCGCTCGAAGCGGGTGGCGTGCAGATCGTCCGCCGACTGACGCTGCCCGCCGGCGAGCACTCGCTGCGCGCGCTGGTGCGCAACCGCGCCACGCGCGATCTCGGCCTGCGCGTCGCGCCGCTGGTGGTCCCCGCCTTCGGCGACGGCGAGCCCGTGCTGCTCGGACCGTTCTTCGGCGCCGGCGCCGGTCCCTGGCTCACCGTCGCCCGCGGCGATGCCCCGGTCGCGTGGCTCGCGGAGCCACCGGCGGCGCTGCCGCTGGTGGCGGTCGAGACGCCGGCGCGCCTGCAGCTCGTCGCCTCCGTTGCGCTCGCCGCGGGCACGTTCGAAGTCGAGCTGCAGCGGGAGGGCAAGACCGTCGCCAAGCTGCCGGCCGCGGTGCGCGAGCGCACGCCGGTGGCGAACGGGCTCGAGCTCCTCACACTCGGCTTCGATGCCGCTTCCGCTGACGCAGGCGTGGCCGAGCTGCGCGTGCGTGGCAGCGGTGGCGCAACGACGCCACCGGCGAAGGTGGTGCTCACGCGAGGATCGCCCCCCGGCTCGTGGCCTGCGGTGCTCGGCCGTTCGCGCACCGCGGCCGCCGGCAGCAGCGGCCGGTCCGGACCGCCTTCCGCGCCGCCGCCGCGACGGCTTGGTCGTCAAGGCGAGCGCCTGTCCCGCCGCTACCGCGAGGCGCTGCAGCAGCTCGCCGGCGATCACCCCGAGGCGGGGGGCGCCGCGGTGACGGCGCTCGAAGCGGAGGCGCTCGCCGGCCGCGACATCGACCCGCTCGAGCTGCGCGACCTCGAGCGCGACGTGCTTGCGCCGCTCGCCGCCGCATCGCCCGAAGCGCTGTGGCCGGTGATCGACCTCTACGTGGAAAGTCACCGCCGCCAGCTCGCGGCGCGCAACAGCAAGGTGGCGACGCACGCGCAGCAGATGGTGCAGCACCTCGCCGAGCTCTACGCCGGCGCCGTCGCACCGGCGCAGCGGGGGCTCGCCGCGGCGCCGCTGCTCGCTCTCGTCGCCTCCCTGCCACCTTCCGGCGACACCGAGCTGCGCGTCCTCGCGTTGACCAAGGCGCGCGAGTACCTGCCGGCGGATGCGGCCGTGCTGCTCTGCGTCGCCGTCGACGCCGAGCGCCACGCCGACTACAAGGGGTCCGTCGAGGCGTTGACGGCACTGCGCAAGCTCGCGCCGCAAGACCTCGAGATCCGCCTCCGCCTCGGCGTCAACCAGGCTCGGTTGGGCGCGCGCCAGCAGGCGCGGACGGAGCTCGGCGCCGCGCTCGCCGCCAAAGGTGAACCGCCGCCCTGGTGGCTGCCGCTGGCCTACCAGGAGCTCGGGCGCCTTCACCTCGAATCCGGCGACGCCGCCGCGGCGGAGAAGGTGCTGCGCCAGGGCCTCGCGCGGCTGCCGCGCGAGGAGAAGCTGTCGCTGCTGCTCGCCGAGGCGCTGACGCGGCGCGGCCAGCGGGCGGAAGCGGCGGAGGTCCTCGCCACCATCCAGCCCGCGCCCGACGATCGCGGCTTCGACTCCGCGCGGCACCGCTACATCCAGCTCCCCGACGAGCGCCTGCTCCAGGCGCGCGCCGACGTCGCCGCGCGCGCCGCGGCGGCGCGGCCGTCGCTGGCTGCGGCGCTCGCGGGCCGCGCGCGAGCCGGGGCCTCGCGATGAGACGCGCCTCGCGGGCCGCAGAGCCGCTGGCTGCGCTGCTCCTTGCCTTCGCGCTCTTGGGCGCCGCCCCACGCCGCTTCGCCGTGGCCTTTCAATCCCCGATGCCCGGCGAGCCGCTGTTCGGTGAGGTCGAGGTGGCGGTGGTCGTCCGTCCGGCCAGCACGCGCCTCGAACGGGTGGAGGTCTACGTCGACGGCGTGCGCGCGGGCGTCATCACCAAATCGCCCTGGCGGCTGCTCGTCGACGTCGGCGACGCCAACGTCGCGCACCGCCTGCAGCTGGTGGCCACCGCCGCCGGCGGGGCCGTCGCCAACGCCGAGCTCACCAGCGGCACCATCGCCGTCTCCGAGGAGATCAACGTCGAGCTGCACCCGCTGTTCATCCGCGTCGAGCGCGGCGGCGCGCCGGTCGCCGCGCTGAGGCGCGAGGACTTCGCCGTCTACGACGACGGCGCGCGGCAACAGATCGTCACTTTCGAGCGCGGCGACGTCCCCTTCACTGCGGTGGTGCTGCTCGACGCCAGCTCGAGCATGGAGGGCGGGCGCCTCACGATGGCGAGCGACGCCGTGCTCGCCTTCGCGCGCGCCATGCAGCGGCTCGACGAGGCGAAGCTGCTGCTCTTCGCCGACCGCGTGCTGGTGGAGACGCCGTTCACCAACGCGCCCTCGTTCCTCACCCTGGCCTTGCCCGACGTCACCGCCGGCGGCGGCACCGCGGTCAATGACGCGCTGGCGCTGGCGCTCGGCCGCCTCGAGCCCCGCCGCGGCCGCAAGGTAGCGCTGCTGCTCTCCGACGGCGTCGACGTCGAGAGCGTGCTGTCGATGCGCGAGGTCCTCGAGCAGGCGCGCAAGAGCGGCGTGATCCTCTACTGGCTGCGGCTGGGCGACGACGAGCTCGGGCCCGGCTACCGCGTCCACACACCGTGGCGCGACGTCGACGCCCACGAACGCGAGCAGCGCTGGCTGCGCCAGGCGATCGAGGAGAGCGGCGGCCGCGTGCTCACCGTAGGCCGCGTCGAGGGCATCCGCGCCGCGCTCGCCGACGTCCTCCAAGAGCTGCGCGAGCAATACGTCATCGGCTACTACCCGTCGCGCCTGCGCGGCAGCGGCGAGTGGCACGAGGTGAAGGTCGAGGTGGCAGGGCCGTCGGCGCGGATCCGCACGCCGCGGGGTTACACCGAACCCTGAGGGCTACGCCGAGCCGTGACGCGCTGAGCCGCCGAGGCGGACGATGAGGTCGGCCAGCCGGCTCGCGTAGCCCCACTCGTTGTCGTACCAGGCGACGACGCGCAACAGCCGCCCGCCGTCGACGTGCTGCAACAACGGTAGGTCGACGATCGCCGAAGCCGAGTGGCCGATGAAGTCGCTGGAGACGAGCTCCTCGTCGCTGGTGGCGAGGATGCCGGCCAGCTCGCCGGCGGCGGCGCGACGGAACGCCTCGCCAACTTCCGCGAGCGAGGGCACGGCGTCGAGCTCGAGCACGAACTGCACCATCGACACCGCCGCCACCGGCACCCGCACCGCCTGCGCATCGAGCCGCCCGGCGAGCTCGGGAAGCACCAGCCCAACGGCGCGCGCAGCACCGGTCGAGGTCGGCACGATGTTGATCGCCGCCGCGCGAGCCCGTCGCGGGTCGGCGAGCGGCGCATCGAGCAGCTCCTGCCCGCGCGTGTAGCTGTGCACGGTGGTCAGCAGACCGCGGCGCAGCCCAAACGTACGGTGCAGCACCAGCGCCACCGGCGCCATGCAGTTGGTGGTGCAAGAGGCGTTGGAGATCACCCGCTGCGACGCCGGGTCGAGACGGTCGTCGTTGACGCCGAGGCAGACCGTCAAGTCGGCGTCGGCAAGGTTGGCCGACATCAGCACGTGCGCGACGCCTTCCGGAGCGACTCCGCGCAAATGCGCCGCCACCTGCTCGCGCCGCGTCATCGTGCCGGTCGCCTCGACGACGATCTGCGGCGCCGCCTCGAGCCACGGAATGCGTGCGGCGTCGCGCTCGCTCGACACACGCACCTCGTCGCTGGCGAGCACCAGCGTCGCCGCCCCGTCTAAGCCGCCGCGCGCCTCGACCGTGCCGGGGAACACACCATGCACCGAGTCGCGACGCACCAACGGCAGCAGCTGCGAAAGCGGCGCGAGGTCGTTGACCGCGACGACGCGAAAGTCACCGCGCCGCACCGAGAGCCGCAACAGCGCGCGACCGATACGGCCGAGACCGTTGATGGCGACGCGCGGTTTCTCTGGCGCCGGCTGCGACATGGCCGGCGACGATACCAGTGGCCACCTCGACAGCGCCCGTGCCCAGCCGCGAGTCCCCGGCCGCGAGTCCCCAGCCGCCACCGCTGCCGATCGCCGATGTGGAGGCCGGGCGGAGCGGGCGCCC
>DATNCU010000340.1:0-9614 GCA_035607145.1 Thermoanaerobaculia bacterium | reverse complement strand
CGTGGAGCTCAAGCTCGGCAGCCACCTCAACACGCGGCTCTCACACAGCTACCAGAAGCTCGAGGTCGACAACGGCGAGGAGCTGTTCACCTTGAACCTCACCCAGCTGCGGGCGGTCTACAACTTCAACGTGCGCTCGTTCGTGCGCGCCATCCTGCAGTACCGCGACCTCGAGCAGAACCCGGCCGTCTATACCTTCCCGGTGCGCAACGAGACGGAGACGCTGCTGTCGCAGCTGCTCTTCTCGTACAAGCTCAATCCGCAGACGGTGCTGTTCGTCGGCTACGCGGACAACGCGCTGGGCTTCGAGCAGGAAGGCGTGCGCCAGGTGGACCTGACGCGAACGGATCGCACCTTCTTCGTCAAGCTGGGGTATGCGTTCCTATGGTGAAGCGAGGCTTGCGCGCCGCATCCTGCCTCGCTCTCGGCGTCTCGCTGGCCGTCATCGCGGCGGCCGCCGATCCGGTAGCGGCGCCTGCGCCGGGCACCGCCGCGGCAGGCGCCGCGCCGATGCTGGGCTTCACCGCCGAGCACGCCGCCGCCCAGCGCGCGCTCGAGGCGAGGCTCGACGCGGCTCTCGACGGCAAGCAGATCGAGGGGTGGATGCGGCAGCTCAGCGCGCGGCCGCACCACGTCGGCTCGCCCGGCGGCCGCGCCAACACCGACTTGATCGCCGCGCTCTTCCGCGAGTGGGGCTACGAGACGACGGTCGAGCGCTACGACGTGCTCTTCCCGACGCCCAAAGAGCGTGTGCTCGAGCTGGTCGAGCCGTCGCATTTCGTCGCCGCGCTCGAGGAGGAGGCGGTCCCCGGCGACTCCACGTTCGGACCGCGCGAGGAGCAGCTGCCGCCCTACAACGCCTACTCGATCGACGGCGACGTCACCGGCGAGCTCGTCTACGTCAACTACGGCCTGCCGGCTGACTACGACGATCTCGCCCGTCGCGGCATCGACGTCGCGGGGAAGATCGTCATCGCTCGCTACGGCGCCTCCTGGCGCGGCATCAAGCCCAAGGTCGCCGCCGAGCACGGCGCCATCGGCTGCATCATCTACTCCGACCCGGCGGAGGACGGCTACGTCCACGGCGACCCCTACCCGAAGGGCCCGTGGCGTCCCGCGCATGGGGTGCAGCGCGGCTCGGTGGCCGACATCCCGCTCTACGCCGGCGATCCGCTGACGCCGGGAGTGGCGGCCGTGCCTGGCGCGAAGCGGCTCGAGCGCAGCCAGGCGAAGACGCTTACGCGCATCCCCGTGCTGCCGATCTCGGCCGGCGACGCGCAGCCACTGCTCGCCGCGCTCGCGGGCCCGGTGGCGCCGGAGAAGTGGCGCGGCGCCCTGCCGCAGCCCTATCGACTCGGTCCGGGTCCGGCGAAGGTCCACCTGCGCGTCGCCTTCGACTGGCAGCTGCACCCGGTGTTCAACGTCGTCGGCAAGCTGCGCGGGCGCGAGCTGCCCGACCACTGGGTGATGCGCGGCAACCAGCACGACGCCTGGGTCAACGGCGCCTACGACTCGGTGTCGAGCGAGGCGCCGATGCTCGCCGAGGCGCGCGCCATCGCGATGCTGGCGAAGAGCGGCTGGCGGCCGCGCCGCACCATCGTCTACGCCACCTGGGATGGTGAGGAGCCGGGCCTGCTCGGCTCGACCGAGCACGTCGAGCTGCATCGCGCCGAGCTCGAGCGCAAGCTCGTCGCCTACCTCAACACGGACGCCAACGCGCGCGGCTTCGTTTGGGCAGGCGGCTCGCACGCCCTCGAGCCGATGTTCAACGAGGCGGTGCGCGACATCAAGGACCCGCTGACCGGCAAGACCGTGATGGAGCGCACGCGCGCCGCGATCAAGGTGTTCGGCTGGACGCCCGAGGCTGAGGCCGCCGCCGAAAGCGGCGCCGACCTGCCGCTCGACCCGCTGGGCTCGGGCAGCGACTTCACTCCCTTCCTGCAGCACCTCGGCGTCGCCACGCTCTACTTCGGCTTCGGCGGCGAGGAGGAGTTCGGGCAGTACCACTCGAGCTACGACACCTTCGACCACTACCGCCGCTTCGTCGACCCCGACCTCGCCTACGGCGTGCCGCTGGCCCAGGTGGGCGGTCGCCTGACCATGCGGCTCGCCGAGGCCGACCTCCTGCCCTTCGACTTCCAACGCCTGGCGAAGACGGTCGCCGGCTATGTCGAGGAAGTGAAGAAGCTCGCCGCCACCATGCGCGAGGAGACGGCGAAGGAGAACGGGCGCATCCGCGACGGCATCTACGCTGCGGCCTGCGACCCGAAGAAGACCTGCGTGGCGCCGCAGCCCAAGGAGCCGGTGCCGTTCCTCGCCTTCGCCCCGCTCGACAACGCGGCCGCCGCGCTGCAGGAGGCGGGAGCGCGCCACTCGCGGGCGGTCCTGGCGAAGCAGGGCCAGGCGCTGCCGCCGGCCGCGACGGCGGCGTACGACGCGGCGGTGATCGCGGTCGAGCACGCGCTGACCCGGCCGCAGGGCCTGCCCGGACGCCCCTGGTACACGCATGAGGTCTATGCGCCCGGCGCCTACACCGGCTACGCGGTCAAGACGCTGCCCGCGGTGCGCGAGGCCATCGAGCAGCGCAAGTGGGCGGAAGCCGACGCGCAGATCGCCGTCGTCGCGGAAGTGTTGCGCGGCGCTGCTGCCGCGTTCGACCGTGCCACGGCCGTGCTCGAGGCGCGATAGTCGCGGGCTACGGCATTGGCTGCGGGCGTTCGAGCCAGCTCGGGAGTTGGATCGCGGCCGACTGTTCCCAGGCGGTGCGGTAGAGGCTGGCGATGAAGCTCGCCGTCGCGCGGAAGCGCTCCTCGGTGAACGTGCAGACGGAGCGAGGGATCGGCGGTGGCGGTGTGGCGACGGCCGTCGGCGTGGCGGCGGGTGGCGGCGGAGGCCGCAGGTTGGCCGGCGGAGAAGGGGCACTAGGCGTGGCCGGAGCGGGAGTGGCGGCTGGGCGGGGCGCCGGTGGCCACGCCTTGCGCATGTCGGGCTCGAGCTCGTAGACGCGGTCGACCAGGGCGTGGCTCTTGGCGAGCTCAGCTTGCAGTGCTACCCACACGTCGGGGTAGACCTGGATCGGAAGGTCGTGAGTGACCTTGGCCTCGTCGAAGGGGACGCGCTCGAAGAGCCCGTCTACGAGCTGGTGAATGCCCGTCTTCGGCGAGCTGTTGTCGGGCAGCGCGCGACCGTCGTGGTGGATGCTGGTGTGGAGCGGCTGCTCGAGGTCGCCGGCGTAGTGAGCGAGCCAGCCGGCGTAGACGAGGGCCTTCTGCTGGATGGCTTCGTCGTCGGGGTAGTGGCGGTGCTCGGCGAAGGTCATGGTGAGCCGCTGCACCGCTTCGAGCAGCGAGTAGGGGAGGATTCCGACGTTCCTGGGATCGACCTTGCGCTCGAGCACTTGGGCGGTGAAGAGCCAGCGGTCGGCCGGCAGCTGCATCCCGGCGATCAGCTCCCAGTCGAGGTAGTGGAGCGGATCTTCGGCGGCGCGCAGCGCGACGAGGTTGCGGTCCTTGAAGAGGTCGGGGTCGACGGCGGCCTCGCCGACGCGGAAGGCGCCGTCGCGGAAGAAGCGCGGCACCTCCGGCGGCAGCGCGCGCACGGCGGCGCGGGCCACCTTGGCATGACCGACCGTGAACCAGGCGCGCGCCGGCGCAGCGAAGGCCGCTACGACGGTGAGCAGGACGGCGGCGCGGACGAAGCAACGAACCGCGGCGTGTTGGAACATGCGCGGATCTTAGCGATCCACGATCGCGGCGGCGCACCCGCCGTCACAGGTAGCGCAGCCACCAGTCGTCGCGCTCTCGCTTGAGCCGCGCGAACCAGCGGCAGAGCGGGTACATCGCCAGCACCACCACGGCCCACGCCGCGTACACGCCGGGCAGCGGCAGCCCGTACCAGTCGGGGATCGTCTCCGGCGCCGAAGCGGCGAGGATGCGCCGCGGCGCACCGCCCTGCACCCAGGCGATCGCGATCGCCACCAGGTGCGCCAGGAAGATGTGGACGACGTAGAAGAAGAGCGGCACGGCGCCGATGGTGGCGAGCCAGCTCGCGACGCGGCCGCGCACGCGCTCGAGCAGCCCCAGCGCCACCAGCAGCGGACCGAGCGTCATCAGCAGGAAGTCGAGAGAGGGCGGATACTTGCGCGCGTTGAGGAACGACGCCACGGTGAGCCCGGTCGTGCGCTGCGGCGACCAGGGCAGCGGATCGCCGTAGCCGTTCCACGCCCGCACGACGACGAACAGCGCCGTCACCACGAGCCCGGCGACGACGAGGAAGCGCCGGCGCCGCGCCTCCTCCCACTCGTACACGATGGCGAGTGCCCAGCCCAGCGCCATCACCGCCACCCACGGCACCAGCGGGTAGCCGACGAAGAGCTTGCCGGGGACGACGAAGCCCGGCACGTGCAGCACGTGCCACAGCGGCGCCCAGACACCGAGGTCTCCGGGCTTGATGCCGTCGAGGAGGTTGTGGAGGGCGATCATCGCCACCGCGCCCGTTGCCACCACGGTCCGCGGCAGGTGGACCAGCGCCGCCATGACGATCATCGACAGGCCGAGCGCCCAGAGCACGAGCGCGAACGCCGGCACGAGGTCGAACCCGAGGCGCCAGCCGATCGGCGTCACGACGAGGTCGAGGACGATGAGCCACACGCCGCGCACGAGCAGGTAGCGGCTCATCGCGCCGGCCGGCGGTGATCTTCGTTGAAGCCTGCCGCGCTGCATCGCCAGGCCGATGCCGACGCCGGCGAGCAGCGAGAAGCCCGGAGCGCAGAAGTGCGTCACCCAGCGGGTGGCGAACAGCCCTACCGTCGCGCGCGAGAGGTCTTCGGGCGGGAAGTGCAGCCGCGACACGTAGTCGCGCACGTGGTCGAGCGCCATCAGCACCATGATGGCGCCGCGCAGGACGTCGACCGAGGCGAGGCGCGCGCGAATGCGAGGGACCGTAGCACCGCAGCGGTCTGCGGCGCGGCGACGATGTCGCCAGCGGCGCGGCGGTGCTCGCGGGCGGCGCTCGTTGACGGCCATCGCGATGTCGACCAATATCCCGCGGGCGGCGCGGGCCGCTCACGTCATCAGGAGACACCGCATGCGTCGAACGCTCATCGCTCTCCTGCTCGCCTCCCTTGCCGCGCCGGCCACGCTCGCCGCCGACGAGGCGGTGCTCCAGCCGCCGTCGAGCCTGTTGGCCGACGGCCTGCCACCGGTGCCGCGCGCGCTCGTCGATGAGGTGGGGCGCTACACCGAGTTCCGCAGCGCCGCCTTCGTCGACTGGCACCCGGTCGAGCACCAGCTGCTCATCGCGACGCGCTTCGGCAACACGACGCAGGTCCACCGCGTGAAGATGCCGGGCGGTGACCGCACGCAGCTCACCTTCTTCCCCGAGCCGGTCACCAACGCCCTCTACGAGCCGCACGCGGGCAAGTACTTCCTCTTCCTCAAGGACCGCGGCGGCGACGAGTTCCGCCAGATCTTCCGCGCCGACCTCGCCGAGGGCCAGGTCACGCTGCTGTCCGACGGCGGGCGCTCGCAGAACGGCGGCATGGTGTGGAGCCACGCCGGCGACCGCATCGCCTACGGCTCGACGCGCCGCAACGGCGCCGACCGCGACCTCTACGTCATGGACCCGAGCAAGCGCGAGTCGGACCGCAAGCTGCTCGAGGTACAGGGCGGCGGCTGGGGCGTCGAGGACTGGTCGCCCGACGACAAGCAGCTGCTGGTGAGCGAAGGGATCTCGGTCAACGAGAGCCGCCTCTGGCTCGTCGACGTGGCCAGTGGCAGCAAGACGCGCGTCTCACCCGATGACAAGGAGCAGGTGGCCTGGGGCGAAGCCAAGTTCCATACCGACGGCAAGCACGTCTACGTGATCACCGACCGCGGCGAGGAGTTCGCCTACATTGGCCTGCTCGACCTCGCGGCCAAGACCGTGAAGCGGGTGAGCGTGGCGCGCTCGTGGGACGTCGACGGCTTCGACGTCACGGAAGACGGGCGCACCATCGCCTTCACCGTCAACGAAGCGGGCCTCTCCAAGCTCTACCTGCTCGACACCGCGACCGGCAAGGAGAAGGCGGTGGCCGGGGTGCCGGTGGGCGTGCTCGGCAACCTCGGCTTCCACCCCGACGGCAAGCTGCTCGCGTTCGGCGTCGCCAGCCCGCGCATCCCCTCGGACGTCTACTCGCTCGACGTCGCGAGCGGCAAGGTGGAGCGCTGGACCAACAGCGAGCTCGGCCCGGTGGTGCTCGACGACCTGCCCGATCCCGAGGTCGTGCGCTGGAAGAGCTTCGACGACCGCGAGATCACCGGCTTCCTCTACCGTCCGGCGAAGCGCTTCACCGGCAAGCGGCCGGTGGTCATCATCATCCACGGCGGACCCGAGGGGCAGGCGCAGCCCACCTTCCGCGGCCGCTGGAACTACCTCCTCGACCAGCTCGGCATGGCGATCGTCGAGCCCAACGTGCGCGGCTCGACGGGCTACGGCAAGACTTTCGTCAAGCTTGACAACGGCATCAAGCGCGAGGACTCGGTCAAGGACGTCGGCGCGCTGCTCGACTGGATCGCGCAGCAGCCCGACCTCGACGCCTCGCGGGTGATGGTCTATGGCGGCAGCTACGGCGGCTACATGACGCTCGCCGTGTCGACGCACTACTCCGACCGCATCCGCGCCTCGGTGGACGTCGTTGGGATCTCCAACTTCAACACCTTCCTCACCAACACCGAGTCGTATCGCCGCGACCTGCGTCGCGTCGAGTACGGCGACGAGCGCGACCCCGAGATGCACGCCTTCTTCGAGCGCATCGCGCCGCTCAACAACGCGGCGAAGATCGGCAAGCCGCTGTTCGTGGTGCAGGGCGCCAACGACCCGCGGGTGCCGAAGACCGAGGCGGAGCAGATCGTGGCGACGGTGCGCAAGGGGCAGGCGCCGGTGTGGTACCTCGTCGGCCTCAACGAGGGGCACGGCTTCGCCAAGAAGGAGAACTCGGACTACCTGTTCTACGCCGTCGTCGAGTTCATCAAGAAGCACGTGCTGCCGTAGGCATTCGGCGGTCGCCGCATCGAGGTCGCTTCGTCGCTGCGCTCCTCGCGATGACGCTCCTAGGTCATCGCGAGCGAAGCGAAGCGATCTCGATGCTCGGTGCTATGGCTGGTGCTCTGGGCGCAGCAGGTCGAAGATGGTCTTGACCGGCGCGAAGGTCTCGGCGGGGACCTCCACGAAGACGGTGTTCCACATCGCCATGGCGCCGTTCCAGAGGCCGGGGCGCTCGAGCGCAAGGAGCGGCCGCCCGCCGTGCGACTTCCTGGCGATGAAGACGGCGCGCTCGTCGACGTAGCGGTGGAGGTCGAACGGCCGGTTGTCGCCGTCGCGCAATCCGGCGGCGATCTGCACCGGGTTGAAGTGGGTGGCGCGGCCGAAGACCGCCGCCTGCGCCGGGTCGTCGCCGATCTCGGCGCGCTCGACGATCTGCATCGAGGGCTCGTTGCTGCCGCGCTCAACCCAGAACGGCCCGCCGCCCGGCTCGCCCCGGTTCTCGACCACGCCGCAGACGCGCAGCGGGCGGTGCAGGCGGTCGCGCAGCCGCCGCTCGCGCTCGCCCGTCTCGAGGTGCACCCACTCCGCCGCCGCGGCGACGCCGAGCTCTTCGACGAGGAAGCGGGCGGCCGCGTTGGCCGCCTCCTCCTCGTCCGCGTCGTCGCCCTCGGCGCGGAAGATCGCGTCGAGGTGATCGTCCGCGGCGATCTCGAGCCGGACGAGCAGGCCGCCGAGCACCTCCTGCCAGTGGGCCACCAGCTCGTGGGCGCGCTCGGGCTGCACGTTGTCGACGTTCTTGAGCAGCACCCAGCGCGCCGGCAGCGCCGCCAGGTTGGCGAGCAGCGCGCCGTGGCCGCCGGGGCGTAGCAGCAGCGAGCCGTCGTCGTCGCGGAAGGGCTCGCCTTCGGGCGTGATGGCGAGCGTGTCGGTGGCCGGGTCCTGCACCGAGAAGCTGACCTCGGCGACGACGCCGCGCGCGCGCCGCAGGCGGTCGGCGGCAGCGGCGAGCTCGGCGGCGAAGCGGTCGCGCGCTTCCGGCGCCACCGTGAAGTGGTAGCGTGCCACGCCTTCCTCGTCGTCGGCGAGCGAGCCGGCGCCCTCCCAGAGGTGCTCCTCGGCGGCCGTGCGCAAGCCGCCTCCTGGGTCTCGATAGTGATGAAACGGGATGAGCCCCTTCGGACGCGAAGCCAGACCGAGACCGTCGTCGCCGAGCAGCAGCCGCAGCAGGCGCCGGCCGTCGCGCCGTTCTCGCAGCTCCGCGAGCGGCGTGCCGCGCGCGGCGCAGACCGCGGCGAGCTCGTCGAAGAACGGAAAGCGCGGCAGCTCGCGCCAGAGGCGATCGAGGTCGCGCGCCGAGGCATCGCCCGCCTCCGCGCGCCGCGACAACTCGGCCGCGGTGGGGAAGGGCTCCTCGTCGAGCAGCGGCAGCAGGGAGCCGAACATCCGACTCGCAGCGCCCGAGGCGGGCACCAGCTTCAACGCCTCGCTGCCGGCGGCGTTGTCTTGCCAGACCTCGCGCAGCGCCGCCTGCTCGGCCGCGTCGAGGCGGCGGATGCCGTCGCCGACCGTGCACGGCCGCAGCAGGCGCGGTGGATGCGGCGGCTCGCGCAGCAGCCGCAGCTGGCGCTCCGCCTCGCGCGCGTCGATGCCGCGGCCGGCGAGCTGCGCGAGGTCCGCGGTCGACAGCTCCGCCGTCAAGCGGAAGGCTCGCGAAGCAGCGATTCGAGCTCGGCCAGCGAACGCCCGGCCTCGTCCTTCGCCGAGAGCACCGGCGCCCCCTCGAGCGGCCAGGCGATGGCGAGGTCGGGATCGTTCCAGGCGATGGAGATCTCGTCGCCGGGGTGCCAGAAGTCGGTCACCTTGTACTGCACCTGCGCCCACTCGGAGAGCACGCAGAAGCCGTGCGCGAAGCGCGGCGGCACCCAGAGCTGGCGCTGGTTGGCGGCCGAGAGTGCGACGCCGACCCACTTCTTGTAGGTCGGCGACTCGGGGCGGACGTCGACGGCGACGTCCCAGATCTCGCCTTCGACCACCCGCACCAGCTTGCCCTGCGGATGCTTGAGCTGCGCGTGCAGGCCGCGCAGCGTGCCGCCGACCGAGCGCGAGTGGTTGTCCTGCACGAAGCGCTGGTCGAGGCCCTGCGCGCGAAAGTCGCGCTCGTTGTAGCTCTCGAGGAAGAACCCACGCGCGTCCTCGCGCAGCTTGGGCTCGATCTCGAGCACCTCCGGCAGCGTCGCCGTGGGGCGAATGACGAGGTCGCGGTCCGGCATGCGCTCAGACCCGCGCTAGCCCCAGCCGTTCGCGCCGGTAGCCGCGCGACTGCACGGCCTCACACCAGTCGAGGTTGCCGAGGTACCAGCCGACCGTCTGCACCAGGCCCTCTTCGAAACGGTAGCGCGGCTCCCAGGTCAGCTCGCGCCGCACCTTGGTGGCGTCGATGGCGTAGCGCCGGTCGTGGCCCGGCCGGTCGGGCACGAAGCGCACCAGCTGGTCGTACGAGGCGAGCCCCTGCTCGCGCAGCGCCGGGTTGCCGGCGGCGGGCAGCTTCTCCTCGAGCGCGCTGCAGATCGCCGCCACCACCTGCAGGTTGG
>DATNCU010000319.1:0-10074 GCA_035607145.1 Thermoanaerobaculia bacterium | reverse complement strand
CCTCAAGCGGCGGGATGCTCGGGGATCTTTTCGAGCTCCGTCCGCAGCTTCTCCTCGGCACCCCAGAGGTCGTGCGCGCCCTGCAGGCGCAGCCAGAATGCGGCGCCGTTGCCGCAGAAGCGGCCGAGACGCACGGCCATTTCCGGCGAAACGGCTGACCGCTCCGCCAGGATCGAGTGCAGCATCTGCCGTGAGACGCGGAGCTGTCGCGCTGCCTCACTGACCGAGAGACCCAGGGCAGGCAGGGTGTCTTCGCGAAGAATCGCGCCCGGGTGGGAAGGAGCGCGCTTCAGCGGCCGTCGGACTGCGTATTCCGCCATCGTCTCTTGCTCCTCAGTGATACTGCTCGAGGTCGACGCGGAAGGCGTCTTCGGCCTCCCACTCGAAGGTGATCCGCCACGGACCGTTCACCGCGAGAGCGTAACGCCGAGGCTTGCCGTGAAGGCCATGAAGTCCGAACCCAGGCTGTCTCAGCTCGTCGAGCTTCTTCGCGACATCGAGCGCGTCGAGGCAGCGCAGAGCCCGTGCCTGAAGATCCGCTCGGACTCGTGAGCTCTGCCCCGTCTCGAACAGCTCCCGGAGGCCCTTGTGGCGAAAGCTCCGGATCACCGGATCCGAGGATATCGGCCCCAACCTGGGCTGTCAAGTATAGCTTTACAGACGTCCAGCACCGTGGAGCCGATCACCCGCCGAGCTTCGCCGCCCACGGTCCCAAACCGCCGTTCTCGAAGCCGTCGTTGAACAACCCCGCGATGGCGAGCTCGATCTGCAGGCGGTCGAGCTCGACGTCGCCGCTCATGGAGATGTCGACGGTATTGGAGCCGGCGTGGAGCAGCGCAGCCGCGATGTCGAGCGAGCGGTGCACCCACTCCGATCCCGGGGCGCCGGGAACGGTGTTGTGGCCCGGCATCACACCGACTGTCGTGCCGTTCACGCGCAGAGTGGCAGTCCCGGCCGACAGCGGTGAGCGGATGTCGTAGACGAGCTGCGCCTTCCCGACACCGTCGAGGCTCTCCGCTGGGATGTCGACGTTCAGGTGCAGCGACGGCGTGGGGTTGGGACAGTAAAACGCCGGCATGCTGCAAGCGAGGAGCGACTCCCACTGGTCGAAGGCGACCGGGTTGGCTTGCGGGATGCCGTTGACGGCCGGGCCGAAGCGCTGGATGTCACGCAGGTCGTAGCCGAGCCAGCCGGTGTTGCGCGGCACGTTGGTGACGCCGGTCTCCTTGGGGTAGACGAGCGTGCGGTCGTACTTGACCGGCGAGACCGAGAGGTTGCGCCACACGAACTCGCGGATGGTGCCGAGGAAGCAGGGCTCCTGCGGGTGGTGGTCGGCCTGGTAGGTGACCGACATGAAGTGGACGTAGACCTCGTTCCAGGGGATGTTCACCGCGAACGACTCGCGCGGCTCGGGCGTGCCGTCGTGGTCGAGGTCGACGAGCAGGTCGATGCGGTTGGGCCGGAACTCGAGGCGCCAGAGGTAGAGCTCCTCGAGCTCGTCGGGGTCGCTCTGGATGAGCTGCGAGAAGTCGGTGATGGGGTTGAAGACGTCGGTGGTCACGCCGCCGATCGAACGCGTCACCGCGAAGCGAGTCGACCAGCCGGTGCTGCACGGCACGTCGGAGGAGCCGGTGCCGATGACGTTGATGGAGTCGACGGCGGGGCGCAGGCCGGGGCCCGGTGTTCCGACACTGTCCGCGAACGGCCCGTCGAGCCCGTCCACCGGGCTCGGCACCGCGGTCTGCTCGGCGCCCGCCACCACCGTCGCCGGCGTGATGGCGATCTCCCACCAGTGGGCGGTGGTGAGGAAGGCGGTGGTGTAGAAGGTGACGACGCCGGGCTTGCTGGCCGAGATGAGCATCGGGTTGCGCAGCCTCGCGCTGGAGATGCCCTGGTAGTCCATGCGCATCGCCGCCACGCCCGGGCTGCCGTCGCCGCCCACCGCGTAGACGGTGTTGTCCTCGCGGCCGTCGGTAGGGTCGGCCGTCAGCGCCTTGTGGACGTCGACGTGGTAGCCGGTGACCGGCGGGGCGATGGTGGGGAAGCTGGTATCGCCGCGCGCGTCCCAGACGTCGGGGTTCCACCAGACGGTGGTGGCGTAGCTGGTGTCGCTCGCCTGGGCCACCGCGCAGTCGTGAGTGGTGGCGGCGAAGGCGCCGGTCGGCGCCGGGCGGGCGGCGATCGTCGAGGCATGGTTGCCGCTCCAGGTGAAGGGCTCGAAGACGGTGCGGTCCTGCGGCCGCGCCGGGGCGGCCCAAGTGGCTATCGCGGCGGCGAGGGCGAGGATCAGGCGGAGGTTGGCGGGCTTGCTCATGGCCAAGTCGCGCAAAGCGCGGCGAGGAGACGCCAACTCCCCGTGTCGTCGTCGGTGGATAAGGCGGTCAGGACGCGGCCGAGCCGGCGCGCAGGGCCTCGAGCCGCTTGTGCAGCCACCCCTTGGCGAGCGCCCACTCGCGCACCACCGACCGCGGCGAGAGGCCGGTGGCGACCGCCGTGTCGTCCACCGAGAGGCCGCCGAAGAAGCGCAGCTCGACGATGCGCGCGACGCGCTCGTCGACCGCCGCCAGCTCGTCGAGTGCCTGGTCGAGGGCGAGCAGGTCGAGGTCGCGCGCCTCGCCGGCGGCGATCTCCTCGTCGAGCGTGACGCGCAGCTCGTGGCCGCCGCGCTTGGCGGCGCTGCGGCGGCGCGCGTGGTCGACGAGGATGCGCCGCATCTGCGTGGCGGCGGCGGCGAAGAACGCCGCGCGGTCCTCGAGCCGCACCTCGCGCTGGCCGACGAGCCGCAGGTAGGCCTCGTGCACGACGGCGGTGGCGCTCAGCGTATGGTCGGCGCGCTCCGAGCGCAGCTGCCGTGCGGCGATGCGGCGCAGGTCGGCGTAGACGAGGGGCAGCAGGCGCTCCAGCGCCGACGCATCACCCTCGCTCCAGGCCGCCAGCAGCTCGGTGACTTGCTCGTCGCCCACGTGGTTTCGATCGCCGTTGCCGGTGCTGTGGAAGTCTAGCGGCTCGGCGCGCGGTCCGCACTCCGGTGACCGGCCCAACGATCGACGAACAGGCGAGCGAGGTCCATCGTCGGACGCGGGTAGCGCAGCTCGAAAAGGAACGGCGTGTTTCGCGGGTCCCACGCAGCTGCGAAGCGGCGCTCGCCGGTCTCGCAACAGATGACATGGTCGCTGTAGCCGGAGTAGAAGAAAGCGCCGATCGCCTGCGGCGCGACGCTCAGCAGGCAGGCGGCGAGGAAGACGGCCCGCCCGGCGGCCGAGAGCCCGCGCAGCGCCGGCGGCAGCAGCCAGACGAGGATCGGCAGCGCGTCGGCGAGGAAGCGGGGGCCGTAGGAGAAGCCAGCGCGCCAGTCGGTCCGCGCGTAGAGCAGCAGCTGGGCGAGGACGCCGCCGGCGAGCACGCCCGCGGTCCACCGTTCGCGGCGATCGCGCCAGGCGTGCACGAAGCCCAGCGGCACGAAGAGCAGGAACGGCGAGAAGACGAGGAGGCCCTTGGTCGGGCTCAGCAGCAGGCCGGCCAGCCCCGGCCCGATGGGGAGCCCGAAGAAGCCCTCGCGCGCGGCGCGGCCCATCGCATAGCCGCCGCTCACGTGACCGACGATCGACACGTTGTAGGAGAGGGTGGCGAGTGCCGGCACCGCGGCTGCGAGCACGAACCAGTGCAGGTGACGCCGCCGCTCTCCGTCGAGGGCGAGGAGCCCAAACGCGGCCGCGAGCAGCGCGTCCGGCGGCCGGTTGGCGGCGAGCAACCCGGCGGCGGCCCCCGCGGCCGCGATATTGCCGGCGGTGGGCGGCGCGGTGAGCCACCAGAGCGCGGCGACGACGAGCAGCTCGGCGACGCCGTGCTGCCAGAGCGCCTGGCTGCCGGACATCCAGGTGTTGGTGGCGAAGCCGAGCGCCGCGGCGAGCAGCAGCGCGTCGCGCCGGGGAGCGCGGCGGCGCAAGAGCAGGTAGAACCAGGCCACCATCGCGCTCGCGACCAGGGAAGCCGCCACCTTCTCCATGACCATGCCGACGATCGGAAGGCTCGACTCCGGAGCGTCCGTCATCCGACGCCAGACGACCGCCGGCATGTAGAGCGGGCTCACCAACAGCGGTGTGGCGATCGGGTACGTCGACACCCAGTGACCGTTCGGACTGGGCCGAATCCAGTAGGGCGCCGGCCAGCCGCCCGTGGTCGCCGCGCGCACCGGATCGACGTAGATCGTGCCGTGCTCGAGAAGGGCGAACGGCAGGAAGCGGGCCGGCAGGGTATCGCCCGAGCCGATGACGCGGCCGTTGGCGTTGTAGACGACGAGCGCCAGCACGAAGAGCAGGGCCGCGTCGCGCCGCCGCTGACGCGACGCGGCCGGCGATGCTTCGGCGGCGGGCGGCACTCGACCGCCGCCGCTCAGCGCACGATCTTCAGCAGCTCGATGTCGAAGACGAGCATGCCGGCGGGGAAGCCGGGCTGGCCGTCGTAGGCGAGCTTGGAGGGGATCCAGAAACGCCGCTTCTCGCCTTCGACCATCAGCTGCACGCCCTCGGTCCAGCCGGCGATGACTCTGTCGAGCCCGAAGCTGATCGGGTTGCCGCGGGTGATCGAGGAGTCGAACATCTGGCCGTCGGTGGTCCAGCCGCTGTAGTGCACCTGCACGGTGCTGGTCGCCTTCGGGTGCACGGTGCCGGTGCCCGGCTGCAACACCTTGCTGGCGAGGCCGGACTTGGTGACCTGCGCGTCGGCAGGCACGGCGGCGACGTCGGGCGGCGCTTTCGGCGGCTCGACGATGCCGATCAGCTCGATGTCGAAGACCAGCATGCCCTTGGGCACGCCGGGGCGCGTGCTGTTGTCGTAGGCGAGCGCGCCGGGGATCCACAGGCGCCGCTTTTCGCCCTCGACCATCAGCTGGATGCCTTCGGCGAAGCCGGCGATGACGCGGTTGAGCGGGAACATCACCGGCTTGCCACCCGGCACCGAGGAGTCGAACATCTTGCCGTCAGGCGTCCAGCCCGTGTAATGCACCTTCACCTGCGATTCCGGGGACGGGTGCACCTTGCCGGTGCCGGGGGCGATGACCTTGCTGGCGAGGCCGCTCGCAGTGCGCTCGGCGTCGGCCGGCGGGGCGGCGACGTCGGGCGGGGCGGGGATGGCTGACGGCGCGGCCGGAGCGGCGGCGGCCGGCTTGGCGGCGCCCTCGGCCGCGATCGCCGGCGAGGCGGCGGTGGCGGTAAGGAGGGCGGCGAGGGCGACGATCGCGTGGCGGTTGATCTTCATGGCGCGAGAGGGTAGCCCGCACGCTTGGCCTCGGCAAGCTTGGGCTCGGCAAGCCTGGCCTCGGCAAGCGACGGCTCGGGCGCCGGCGCGTCGCCGACGACCTCCTCCACCACGTACAGCGGCCGCCGCTTCACCTCGTCGTAGATGCGGCCAAGGTACTCGCCGAGGATGCCGTTGCTCATCAGGATGGCGCCGCCGAAGAACAGGCTGGCAATGGCGACGGTGGAGAAGCCGGAGACGACGTTGATGTTGAGCACTCGCATCACCAGCAGCACGAAGGCGTAGAGCGAGCTGACCACGAACATGATGGCGCCGAAGGCGAGCGACAGCCGCAGCGGCTTGTAGCTGAACGAGAAGATGGCGTCGGAGGCGTAACGGAAGAGCCGCGCTAGCGTCTGCTTCGGCTCACCGCCACCGCGCCGGCCGCGGTCGTAGGTGACGGTGGTGGTGGGGAAGCCGACCCACGCGCGCAGGCCGGGGAGGAAGCGGTTGGCTTCACGCAGCCCGGCAAGTTGCTGCCAGGCGCGTCGGCCGAGCAGGCAGTAGAGGCCCGCCTGCACCGGCACCGGGAAGTCGGCGAGCAGCTCGAAGATGCGGTAGAAGCCGGCAAAGAGCAGCCGCCGCAGCGGGTTCAGGTGCCGCGAGCGCCGGTTCGCGAGCACCACCTCGTAGCCTTCCTGCCAGCGCGCCAGCAGCTCGGGGATCAGCTCGGGCGGGTCCTCGAGGTCGCCGTCGAGCAGCACCACCACGTCGCCGCGCGCATGGTCGAGGCCCGCCGCGACCGCCGGCTGGTGACCGAAGTTGCGGGCGAGGCGCACCAGCGTGACGCGCGGATCGGCGGCGGCGAGCGCCCGCAGCTTGTTGCGCGTCGGCTCGCCGCTGCCGTCGTCGACGAGCACCACCTGGCCGCGGCAGGGAAGGCCGGCGAGCACGGCACCGAGGCGCGTGGCGAGCTCGTCGAGGACGGCGTCGTCCTCGTCGTAGACGGGGATGACCAGCGAGATGGTGACCGAGCCGTCGAGCGTGCGCGGGGTGAGCCTGGTGTCAGCCATTGGGCGGTGCGCGGCCGGGCGCCGCGCCGAGCGCACGCTACACCGAAGCGGCGCGCGCTCGACACCGGCTCAGGCCAGCGCCAGCTGCTCGGCGGGCTGCACCTCGTCCATCGCCACGCCCACCACCTTCGACACGCCGCGCTCCTGCATGGTGACGCCGTAGAGCGTCGATGCCGCCTGCATGGTGAGCTTGTTGTGGGTGATGACGAGGAACTGCGTGTCGCGGCTCATCGACCGCACCACCTCGACGAAGCGCGCCGTGTTGGGGTCGTCGAGCGGCGCGTCGACCTCGTCGAGGATGCAGAAGGGCGATGCCTTGGTGTGGAAGAGCGACACCAGGAGGGCGATCGCGGTGAGCGCCTTCTCGCCGCCGGAGAGCAGCATGAGGTTCTGCAGCCGCTTGCCGGGCGGGCGGGCGACGATCTCGATGCCGCTCTCGAGCAAGTCCTCGTCGTCGAGCAGCCGCATCTCCGCCTCGCCGCCGCCGAAGAGCTGCTGGAAGACCTCGCCGAAGCGCTGGTTGACCTCGGCGAAGGTGGTGCGGAAGCGCTCGTTGGAGGTGGCGTTGATCTCGCGGATGGTCTGCTTGAGGCTGGCCACCGAGGCGGCGACGTCGTCGCGCTGGGTGAGCAGGAAGGTGTGGCGCTCCTCCTGCTCGGTGTGCTCCTGCGCGGCGAGGAGGTTGACTGGCCCGATGCGCTCGAGGGCGGCGCGCTTGTCGGACAGCTCGCTTTCGAGCTGCGGCAGATTGGCGAGCACTTCGACCAGATCGGCCGGCAGCTCGACCGTGGGCTCGGGCGTCTCAGCGTGTAGTTGCTCGCCGAAGGCCTGACGCAGGTGCAGCGCCTCGTTGGCGAGGCCGGCGAGCTCGATGCGGCGCGCCTCGGCCTCGTCGCGCACGCGCTCGTGCTCGGCGCGCAGCACCTGCGCCTCGTCGTCGTGCGTGCGCAGCGCCTCCCGCTGCTCGTCGAGGCGGGCCTGGGCGGCGAGCACCTCGTCCTGCGAGCCGGCGCGCGCGGCGAGGGCCGCGGCGAGGTCCAGCTCGCCGGACTGGATGGCGGCCAGCAGCTCTTCGCGGCGGCGCTGCAGCTGCGCCTCCTCGTCGGCCCAGCGCTGCAGCTGCTCCTCGGTCTGCTGCGCCTCGCGCTCGAGGCGCGCCGCGTCGGCCTCGTGGGCGCGGCGGCGCTCTTCCAGAAGGTGGAGATAGCCGAGCCGCTGGGCGCCGGCGGCGCGCAGCTCCTCGCGCTCGCTGCGGGCGCCGGAGAGCTCTGCCTGCACGGCGTCGAAGCGCGCTTCTAGCTGGTGGTGCTCCTCTTCGCGGGCGCCCATGCGGCCGCGGGCTTCGGCGATGCGCTCGCCGAGGGCGGCGGCTTCGGCGGCGAGACGCTCCGCCTCGGCGGCGAGCGCGGCGCCTTGCTTGTCGAGGCGGCGGACGCGCTCGGCGGCGTCCTCGCGGCGCGCTTGCGACACGGCGAGCTGCCGGTGCAGCTCGGCGATCGACGCCTCGTGCCCCTGCACGCCCTGCGCGCGCGCGGTGCGCGTCTCGACGGCGGCGGCGAGCGTCGCGGCGGCGGCGGCGGCCTCCTCCTGCGCGTGCGGCAGCTTGCGGTCGAGGGTGCTGCGCTCCTGCTTGCGCGCGAGCACGCCGGGGTGACGGCGCTCGCCTTCGAGGTGAAGCAGGCCGCCGCGCCAGAACGAGCCCTCGCGGCTGATGAAAGCGACGCCGGGGTGCGCGGCGGCGAGGCGGCGCGCGTCGGGCTCGCCTTCGACGAGGAACGCCGGCGGCAGCGCCGCGGCGAGGTCGGCGGGAAGGCCGAGGGCTTCGCGCAGCGAGCCGGCGATGGCGGGATCGTCGACGACGGCTGCTGCCGGCAGCGGCGCCGCGAGCGGCGTCACCAGCACGGCGGCCGTACGACCGCCGGATTCGGGTGTGCGCAGCGCCGCGGCGAGCGCCAGCGGATCGCTGCCCGTCGGCACTACCACCGCATCGGCGAGGGTGGCGAAGTAGAAGTCGAGCGCCCGCTCCCAGCCTTCCGGCGCCTGCACCTGCTCGACGAGCAGGTCAGGGCGCTCGAGGCCGGCGGTGGCGAGCGCGGCGAGCAGCGCCTGGCGGCCGCTCTGGTGCGCCTCCTCGAGCTGGCGCAGCACCTCGAGCCGTTGCTCGATCATGCGCACGCGGTCGTCGGCGTCCTGCCGCTCGTGCGTGGCCGCCGTCTCGCGGTCCAGCGCTTCGGCGAGCGCCTGACGCGCCGCCTCGCGCTCGCGCTCGCGTTCCGCGAGCGATGCTTCGAGCTCGGCCACCTGCCCGGCGGCCAGCTCCAGCGCCTCGCGTGCCTGCGCCAGCTCGTGCGCGTGCTCGGCGGTCTCGTCGTCGAGGTGGGTGCGGCGCAGCGTCGCGCGCTCGAGCTCGAGCTGCCGGCCGTGGAGGTCGGTGCGCAGGGCATCGAGGCCGCCCATCGAAGCGAGCAGCTGCTGGCGCAGCCCTTCGACCTGCGACTCGATCTCCTGCAGCTGGCGGACGCGGGTGTGGAGCGCCGACTCGTCCCCCTCGACGGCGCCGCGCGCGCTCAGCAGCTCGGCGTCGAGCGCGGCGCGGCGGGTGTCGACCTCGTCGCGCGCCTGGCGCTTGCGGGAGAGCTCATCGCGGCGCTCGGCGGCGATGCCGCTGCCGTTGGCGAGCCGCTCGGCCACCTGCTGCAGGTTCTCGCGGGCGCCAACGAGAAAGGCCTGACGGCCTTCGATGCGCGCGCCCAGCTCGGCGTCGCGGCGGTGGATCTCGCCCAGCTCGGCGGCCAGCTCGTCGGCGCGCCCGCGGCCGGCGGCGAGGGCGGCCTCGCGCGCGTGCAGGCCGGCGACCAGCTCGGCCTGACGCGACGTGCGCTCTTCGAGCTCGCCCTGCAGCGCGCACTCGCGACCGACGAGGTTGGCCCAGCGGCCGGCGAGAACGCGCGCAAGCAACTCACGGTGCTCGGCCTCGAGCGCCTGGTAGCGCCGCGCCGACGCCGCCTGCCGCTTGAGCCCGCGCACGGCACGGTCGACCTCGGACAGCACGTCGTCGATGCGCATCAGGTTGGCCGTCGCCTCTTCGAGCTTCACCTCGGCGACGCGGCGGCGCTCGCGGTAGCGGGTCACGCCGGCGGCTTCTTCGAGCAGCCGGCGGCGCTCCTGCGGCTTGCCGGAGAGGATGAGGCCGATCTTGCCCTGCTCGATGATGGAGTAGGTGCGGATGCCGAGGCCGGTGCCCATCAGCAGGTCGCGGATCTCCTTCAAGGTGACCCGCTTGCCGTTGAGCCGGTACTGCCCCTCGCCGCCACGGAAGACCCGCCGGCTGATGGTGAGCCGCCCCTCGTCGGCGCCGACGAAGCCGGGATCGGTGTCGAGCGTCAGCGTCACCTCGGCCATGCCGAGGGGCTTGCGCCGCTCGGCGCCGTTGAAGATGACGTCCTCCATCGTCCCCGAGCGCAGGCTCTTGGCGCTCTGCTCGCCGAGCACCCAGGAGATGGCGTCGGAGAGGTTGCTCTTGCCGCAACCGTTCGGTCCGACGATGGCGGTGATCCCTTCCGCGAAGTCGAGGGAAACCGGGTCGACGAACGACTTGAATCCCGAGATCTCGAGGCGCCGCAGCTTCAGCATGGTGCTCCGTTCTGACCTGCCGGCAGCATAGCAGACGGTTCGAAGGCCCTACAACAGGTAGGGGGACGGACGAAGCGCGCCCCAAGATGCGGTGGGTCACCCGAGGACCGTGTGGAACCGTAAGCGCCACCCG
>DATNCU010000314.1:0-2446 GCA_035607145.1 Thermoanaerobaculia bacterium | reverse complement strand
CGACCCTCGTGGTGCCCGGCAACCATGACGTCCCCCTGTACCGCGTGTGGGAGCGCTCGATGTCGCCCTTCCGCGCCTACCAGAAGCATTTCGCGCCGGAGCTCGAGCCGGTCTGGCAGGACGAAGAGCTGCTGCTCGTCGGCATCAACACCGCGCACGGCTGGACGGTCAAGGAAGGGCGCGTCCGGCTGTCGCGGCTGCGACAGGTGGTGGAGATCATCCAGAACGCGCCGGCGCACCTGTTCAAGGTGATCGTGGCGCACCACCACCTCACGCCGCCGCCGCGCTTCGGAACGCAGACGGTGGCGCGCAACGCCTTCCAGGCCATCTCTGCCTTCTCGGAGGCCGGCGTCGACGTGGTGCTCTCCGGCCACCAACACCAGACCTACGTGGCGACGTCCGAGGAGTTCTACCCCAGCGGCCGCGCGCCGGTGCTCATCCTCCACGCCGGCACCACCACCAGCAGCCGCGGCCGCGGCAGCGAGCTCGACAAGAACACCTTCAACTGGATCCGCGTCGACGAGAAGTCGCTGCACTTCTCGCACTACCACTGGGAGGCGTCGCTCGGCGAGTTCGTCGAGATCAGCCGCCACGCCTACCCGCGGCGCACCTGCAAGCCCTACCGGCTGTACCTCGCCGCCGAGTAAGGCGGCTCGTGACCGCGCGGTATCATGCGGGCCCGGAAGGAGAGCGCCATGGCTGACGGTTGGGAGATCCTCGAGGTCCTCGGCACCGAAGAGGAGGCCGAGGTGATCCGCGGCTACCTCGAGAGCCAGGGCGTACCCTGCCAGCTCGAGTCGATGCACTCGCACGAGTTCCCGGTCAACGTCAGCGCGCTCGGCAACGTGCGCATCGAGGTGCCGGCCGACCGCCTCGACGAGGCGCGCCGCCTGCTCGCCGACCGCGACCGCACGCCTGGTCTGGCCGACGACGTCGAGGGCACTTAGGCGCCGGCATGGCCCTCGACGCCGGCGCCACGCTCGGCCGCTACCGCATCGAACGCCGCCTCGGCGCCGGCGCCATGGGCGAGGTCTACCTCGCGCAGGATCCGCACATCGACCGCCAGCTGGCGCTCAAGACGGTGCTCATCGGCGACGCCAGCGAGGCGGAGATCGAAGAGCGCAAGGTGCGCATGATCCGCGAGGCGCGCGCGGCAGGGCGCCTCGTCCACCCTCACGTGGTGACGCTCTTCGACGCCGGCGAATCGGGCGGCATCTTCTACTTGGCGTTCGAGTTCGTCGCGGGCCCCGACCTCGCTGGCCGCCAGCGCCTCGCGCCGCCGCTCAAGTTGGGCGAGGTGCTGCGCATCGGGCGGCAGGCGGCGGAAGGGCTCGACGCCGCGCACCGCCAGGGCATCGTCCATCGCGACATCAAGCCGAGCAACATCCTGCTCGACGGTGGCGGCCAGGTGAAGATCAGCGACTTCGGCATCGCCAAGATGCTGGGGCAGGCGACCGAGCTGACGCAGACCGGCTCGGTGGTGGGCAGCCCGCACTACCTCTCGCCCGAGCAGATCCGCGGCGAGGAGCTCGACGGGCGGAGCGACCTCTTCTCGCTCGGCGTCGTCTTGTACGAGCTGCTGACGCGCCATCGCCCGTTCGAGGGCGAGACCATCACCACGCTCGTCTACCAGATCCTGGCGAGGGAGCCCAACCCGATCGCGGGGCTGCGGCCAGGGTTGCCGGATCGCGTCGAGCGGACCGTGGTCAAGATGCTCTGCAAGGACCGCGACGAGCGCTTTGCCACCGCGCGCGAAGTGGCGGACGAGCTCGCGGCCTGCGAGCGTGAGCTGCCGGCGGCGGTGCTCGCGTCACCCGCGGCGGCGATGCCGGAGGAGCTGGAGGAGACACGCCAGCTCGCGCCGCCGACGCCGCCGCCCACCCCGAAGCCCACGCCGCCCGCTGCGTGGAGCATGCCGATGCCGGGGACGCCGGCGGACGCAACGGCGCCGACGCGGGTGTCGTCGCGGATCGGCAGTGGCGGTGCGCCTGGAACGCCGACGCCGCCCTTGCCACCGCCGCCCCCGCCGGGCGACGCTACCGGGCCGACGCGGCTGTCGCCGCTGGTGAGTGGTGGGGCAGGGGCGGCCCCGCCGCCGCCGATGCCGCCTCACACCGCGGCGACTGCCGCACCTGCCGCCTCGCTTGCTGCCGCTCCGGGCGTCGCTGCGCGCCCGCCCGCGAGTGGGCCGGCGCGCGGATTCCCCTGGACCATCGTCATCGTCGTGCTGGCGCTCGGACTGCTCACCGTGGTGGGCGGCGTTGCGGCGCTGCTTTGGCTGCGCGGTGGAGGCGGCAAGAAGGCTGACGAAGCGCCGGCGCAGGTAGCAGACCAGTCCGCGAGCACCGTACCCGCGTCGCTTCCCGATGCGGTGCGACCGGCGGCGACGGAGCCGGTCCCGGCGCCGGCCGCGACCGTACCGGCGCCGCCGTCGACCACCGCACAG
>DATNCU010000295.1:0-2323 GCA_035607145.1 Thermoanaerobaculia bacterium | reverse complement strand
CCTCAAGGGCAAGGTCCTGCTGATGCTCAACAACGACCCCGACTGGGACGACAACCTCTTCGCCGGCAAGCGCCGGCTCTACTACGGCCGCTGGACCTACAAGTACGAGAGCGCGGCGCGGCAGGGCGCGGCCGGCGCGATCATCATCCACACCGACGACTCCGCCGGCTACCCGTTCCAGGTCGTGCAGACCTCGTGGACCGGGGAGCAGTTCGAGCTGCCGCGCGAGAGCGAGCCACGCATCCAGGTGCGCGGCTGGCTCACTCACGACGCCTCGCAGCGCCTCGCGGAGCTCGGCGGCAAGAAGCTCGACGAGCTGGTCGAGGCCGCTAAGTCGCGCGACTTCGCGCCGGTGCCGCTCGGCGTGCGCACGTCGCTGTCGCTCGCCAACAAGATCCGGCGCGTGCAGACCGCCAACGTGGTGGGCAAGATCCCTGGCCGGGATCCCAAGCTTTCGCAGCAGTGGGTGATGTTCACCGCCCACCACGACCACCTCGGCATCGGCGAGCCGGATGCAACGGGTGACCGCATCTACAACGGCGCCCGCGACAATGCCTCCGGCTGCGCCGAGATCCTCGCCATCGCGCGCGCCTTCAAGGCGCTGCCCGAGGCGCCGCGGCGCACGATCGCCATCGCCTTCGTCGCCGCCGAGGAGCAGGGGCTCCTGGGCTCGAAGTACCTCGCCGAACACCCGCCCGTGCACGCCGGCCGCATCGCCGCCGACATCAACTTCGACAGCGCCAACATCTGGGGCAAGACGAAGGACGTCACCTACATCGGCATCGAGAAGTCGCCGCTGGGCGAGGTGGTGCGCCGCTTCGCCGCCGAGCAGGGGCGCGAGGTCAAGGGCGACCAGTTCCCCGACAAGGGCTTCTACTACCGCTCCGACCAGTTCAGCTTCGCCAAGGTCGGCGTGCCCGCCATCTACCTCGAGCCGGGCACCGACTTCGAGGGGCGTCCGGAGGGCTGGGGCAAGGAGCAGATGGAGAAGAACGAGAACGAGAACTACCACCAGCCGAGCGACGAGCTTCAGCCCGACTGGAACTTCGACGGCGCGGTGCAGGACTCGGTGCTCGGCTTCAAGGCCGGCCTGTGGATCGCCGAGCAGGACGAGATGCCGGGCTGGACGCCGGGCGACGAGTTCGAGGCAGCGCGCCAGCAGGCGATTCGCGAGGCGGAGGGCGGCGCCGCGGAGACGCCGGCAGCCTCGCCCGCCGCTTCACCGTCCGCCTCACCTGCGGCGAGCGGCGCCGCGAGCGACGACGACTGAGCTGAACGCTCACGCGCGCGAGCATCACGGACCGCGAAAGGCAAGCCGCGGCCCGTCGTGTGTTCGGTGCTCCGGGCTCACCGGCCGGCGGGCTTGCTGGGCGTCGGGGCCGGCACCGGCGTCGGAGCCGCCGCAGGCTTCGGCGGCGCCCAGCCAGTCTCGAGCTGGATGCTCACCGTGACGTCGTCGCCGAGCAGCGCGCCGCCCGTGTCGAGGGCCTTGTTCCAGGTGATGTCGTAGTCCTTGCGGTTGACGACGAAGGTGGTGGCGAAGCCCGCCTTCTCGCCGCCGCGGTAGGGGATCGTGCCCAGCACCTCGACGGGGATGGTGATGCGCTTGGTGACGCCGTGCATCGTCAGGTCGCCGGTGAGGGTCAGCTCGTTGGGCGACTTCCTCTGCACCGAGACGCTCTTGAAGGTGAGCGTCGGGAACTTGGCGACGTCGAAGAAGTTCTCCGAGCGCAGGTCGTCGTCGCGGCCCGGAGTGTCGGTGTCGATGCTCGCCGCCTGCACGGTGACCTCGACGCTCGACGCCTCGGGCTTCGCCGGGTCGTAGGTGATGGTGCCGGCGAAGTCCTTGAAGCGGCCGCGGACGTTGCTCACCAGGTGTCGGATGGTGAAGCCGACCGAGCTGTGGCTGCGGTCGATGGCGAAGGTGCGCGGGCCCGATGGCGCCGCGGCCGCGGGCGTAGAGGTGGCGGCGGCGCCCTGAGCGCGGGTCGCGGGCGCGGGGAGCGCGATGAGCAGCGCGAAAGCGATGAGCGGACGGATGAAGCCGTGTGGGCGCATGGGGATCTCCTGGTTGACGGTCTCGAACTTCGTGGGTGCCCGGCGGCCGCGCCTGGGTTCAAGCTCCGCTACGCCTGGGCGCTGACCTCGCGCCGCTCCGGCGGCTCGGCGAGCTCCGGGAGCACCGCGCGGCCCAGCAGCTCCTCGCCCAACGTCGCGAGCTGACTGCGGAATTCCTGCTCGCGCTCCGCCTTCTCGCCGGCGGAGAGGAACGAGGCGCGCAGCGCCGCGAGCGACAGCGAGGCGCAGGTCTCGGCGTCGTAGC
>DATNCU010000283.1:0-3314 GCA_035607145.1 Thermoanaerobaculia bacterium | reverse complement strand
GAGCTGCGCGAACGCATGGACGCGGCGGCACCGTCGGCGCCGCCGCCGGCGCCGACGAAGGGAGGAGCGTGATGCAGCGGCTCTGGCACCGACTCGGCCTCGGCAGCAAGCCGCTCATCGGTTGGACGCTCTACGACTGGGCGAACTCGGCCTTCTACACCATCGTGGTGACGGCGGTGTATCCGGTCTTCTTCGGGCGCTACGCCGCGGCCGGCGCTCCGGAGGGGGCAGCGGCGATCCGTCACGCCAACGCCACCACGCTGGCGCTGGTAGTGGTGGCGGTGCTGTCGCCGTTGCTGGGAGTGGCGGCGGACCGGCTCGGCGCGAAGAAGGTGCTGCTCGCCCTCTTCACCGGCCTCGGCGTTGCCGCCACGGCGGCGGCGGCGCTGGTGGGCAAGGGGCAGTGGGGGTTTGCCTCGGCGTGCTTCGTCGTCGCCAACATCGGCATCGTCGGCAGCCTCGTCTTCTACGACTCGCTGCTGCCGCACCTGGTGAGCGCCCCGGTGGCTTCAGAACGTGAGAAGGAGATGGACCGCCTCTCCTCCGCCGGCTACGCGCTGGGCTACCTCGGCGGCGGGCTGGCGCTGCTCTTCGCCCTCGTCGCCATCGCCAAGCCGCAGGCCTTCGGCTTCGCCGACACCTTCGCGGCGATGAAGGCGTCGTTCGTCTTCACCGCCGTGTGGTGGGCGCTATTCTCGCTGCCGCTCTTCCGCTGGGTGCCGGAGCCGGCGCGCACCGGGCCGAAGGTGCCGCTCGCCGCGGTGCCGATGATCGCCGTGCGCGAGCTCGCCACTACCTTCAAGCACCTGCGTCTCTACCGCCAGGCCTTCCTGCTGCTCGTCGCCGTCGCCATCTACATGGACGGCGTCGGCACCATCGTGCGCATGGCGGCCACCTTCGCCACCGACCTCAACGTGCCGACCAACGTCGTCATCGCCACCATCGTCGGCGTGCAGTTCGTCGGCATGCCGTTCGCGCTGCTCTTCGGCGCGCTGGGAGCGCGCATCGGCGCCAAGCGCGCGCTGCTGCTCGGCCTCGCCGTCTACGTCGTCATCTCGGTGTACGCCTACTTCGTCACCAGCGCCACCGGTTTCGTCGTGCTCGGCATGCTGGTGGCGACGGTGCAGGGCGGCGTGCAGGCGCTCTCGCGCTCGCTGTTCGCGAGCTTCGTACCGCCGCAGCGGTCGTCGGAGTTCTTCGGTTTCTTCTCGGTGTTCGAGAAGTTCGCCGGTATCCTCGGGCCGCTGGTTTTCGCCGGCGTAGTGGCGGCCACCCATTCCTCGCGCGCCGCCATCTTCGGCATCGTCGTCTTCTTCATCGCCGGCGGCGCGCTGCTGATGCGGGTCAACGTCGACGAGGGCAGGCGCGCCGCGCAGGCCGCCGCGGCCGAGGCGCCGCCGCCGCAGGTGTAAGCTCCGGCGCCACTTGCCGGTATGGAATCGACCGCCATCGGGAAACAGGGGGAACCAGGCCGCGCCTCGCAGCACCTGCTGAAACTGGCCAGCCTGGTGGTGGTGGTGGCCGGGCTCAAGCTCGGCGCCCCCATCCTCGTCCCCATCGCGGCGGCGTTCTTCCTCGCCCTGCTGTCGCTGCCGCTGCTCACCTGGCTCGAGGACCACCGCGTGCCGCACGGCCTCGCCGTGGTGATGGCGGTGCTCGCCAACGTCGCGCTGCTGACGCTCGTCGGCGTGCTGGTGTCGACCTCGGTGTCGAGCTTCGTCGACGCCGCGCCGCGCTATCGCGATCAATTGTTGGGCCTGCTCGACCTGCTGGTGACCTGGGGCGAGTCGCGCGGCATGCCGGCGGCGCGCTGGGTGGAGGAGGGGCTCTTCGACGCCGCCTCGGTGGTGGATTTGATCGGCGGCACGCTCAAGGGCGTCGTCTCGATCGCCACCGGCCTGCTGCTGGTGGTCACCATCATGGCCTTCATCCTCCTCGAGGTGGCGATCTTCCCCGCCAAGCTGCAGGCGGCGCTGGGCAACCGCGTGCAGCCGCTGTGGCGCTATGCCCGCATCCGTCTCGAGGTGCAGCGCTACCTGGTGATGAAGACCTTCGTCTCGGCCGTGATGGGCGTGCTCAGCGGCCTCGGCGTGTGGGTGATCGGCCTCGACTTCCCACTGCTGTGGGGGCTCGTCGCCTTCGTCTTCAACTACGTGCCCAACATCGGGCCGGTGATCGCCGCCGTGCCCGCCCTGGCGCTGTCGCTGCTCACCCTCGGCGTCGGCCGCACGCTGCTCATCGCCGCGCTCTTTCTCGGCCTCCACCTCGGCCTGGGCAACATCCTCGAGCCGCAGCTCTTCGGGCGGCGGCTGGGGCTCTCGCCGCTGGTCGTCTTCCTCTCGCTGCTCTTTTGGGGCTGGGTGTGGGGGCCGGTGGGGCTGCTGCTCTCGGTGCCGCTCACCGTCATCGCCCGCATCGTCTTCGAGAACAGCCGCGAGCTGCGCTGGATCGCCGTCCTCCTCGCCTCCGAGCCGCCGAGCGCGCGCGAGGACGAGGAGGGGTAGCCCCCGGCCGCCGACGGCGATGCCGTCGTCCGGTTTGAAGTCTTTATACTTGGCGCATCGGATCCGGGTGAGACGTGGAGCCTACCGCTCGCGACGAGCTGCGTGAGGGCGCCGCCAAAGTCCTCGCCCCGGGCGTGCGGCTAGGACGCTACGAGGTCCTGGCGCCGCTGGGGGCCGGCGGCATGGGTGAGGTGTGGCGGGCGCGCGACAGGCGCCTCGGTCGCGAGGTGGCGATCAAGGTGCTGCCGCAGCGGCTCACCGCCGACCCGGCGGCGCTGCAGCGTTTCGAGCGCGAGGCGCGCGCGGTGGCGGCGCTGTCGCACCCCAACATCCTCGCCATCCACGATTTCGAGCGCGACGGCGAGACGCACTTCGCGGTCACCGAGCTGCTGGAAGGTGAGAGCCTGCGTGAACGGCTGCGCGCCGGGCCCGTTCCGCCGCGGCGCGTGCGCGAGTGGGGAGCGCAGGTGGCGCGTGCCCTCGCGGCCGCGCACGACCGCGGCCTCGTCCACCGCGACGTCAAGCCCGAGAACCTGTTCCTCACCACCAGCGGGGCCGTCAAGCTGCTCGACTTCGGGCTGGCGCGGCAGCAGAGCGGTCCGCAGGCGGAGACGGCGGTCGCCGGCGAGAGCGCATTGACGACCGACGGGATGGTGGTCGGCACCGTCGGCTACATGGCGCCCGAGCAGCTGCGCGGCGAGGCGGTCGACGGGCGCGCGGACCTCTTCGCGCTCGGCTGTGTGCTCTACGAGCTGCTCACCGGGGAGCGGGCGTTCGCGGCGGGCTCGGCCGCGGAAGTGATCGGCGCCA
>DATNCU010000409.1:0-15900 GCA_035607145.1 Thermoanaerobaculia bacterium | reverse complement strand
TCCTTGCCGCGCTGCGGCATGCCGCGCTATAGTGCCGACCGAAGCGTGCCGCTGCGCGGCAGCCGCCCTCACCTTTGTGCCAGGAGGCTCGGATGATCCGCCTGATCAAACGCTACGAGAGCCGCAAGCTGTACGACACCGAGGAGAGCCGCTACGTCTCGCTCGAGGACATCGCCAACTGGGTGCGCACCGGCCAGGAAGTGAAGGTGGTCGACAACGGCACGTCCGAGGACGTGACCGCGCAGACCCTCACCCAGATCATCCTCGACGAGGGGAAGAAGGGCACCTCGCTGCTGCCCAGCGAGCTGCTCCACGAGCTGGTGCGGGTGGGCGAGCGGGCGGTGTCGAGCGGCGTCGAGCAGCTGCAGCACGGCGTCGACCGCGTGCTCAAGGCGTCGATGGACCGGCTCGGCCCGGTGCGCCGCGCGCGCGAGGAGATGTCGTCCTTGCGCGAGCGGATGGAGGAGCTGGAATCGTCGCTCGAGGCGCTCGAGCGCGAGCGCGGCACGGCGGGCGGCGCCCGCGACCGTCACCTCGCGGCCGAGCCGCGTGCCCGTTCGCCGCGGCCGGCGGCGCGCGCCGCCAAGAGCCCCGCAGCCGGGGCGCGCAAGACCAAGTCCCCCTCGTAACCAAGTCCACACATCCCGTAGGCGGAGCTCTGGAGGTCCCGAGCGATGGGCAAGAAGAACTGGCAAGGCGACGTGCGCGAGTCGGCGCACAAGATCTGGCTCGCCGGGCTCGGCGCCCTGGCGGTGACGGAAGAGGAAGGCTCGAAGCTGTTCAAGACCCTCGTCCAGCAGGGCGAGCGCTTCGAGACCGAGAACAAGGCGAAGCTCAAGGAGGCGAAGAAGAGCGCCGACCAGGCTGGCGCCCGCGCCAAGAAGCTCGCCGAGGAGACGGCAGCGCGCGCGCGCCGCGCCGCCGAGGGCGCCTGGGAGCAGCTGGGCGGTGCCTTCGACGACAAGCTCGCGAAGGCGATGCACCGCATCGGCGTCCCCACGCGTGAGGAGATCAACGCGCTGTCGCGCCGCATCGAGGAGCTGACGCGCGCCGTCGATCGCGCCCGCGGGCCGAAGACTACGAACGCGGGAGCTGCCAAGCCGGCGGCGAAGCCAAGCGCTGCAGCGAAACCAAGCGCCGCAGCGAAACCAGGCGCTGCAGCAAGACCGAGCGCTGCGGCGAAACCGGGCACCGCGGCGAAACCCGCAGCGGCGAAGCCGGCCGCGAGTGGCCCGCAGCCCGCGCCGAAGATAGCCACCACCCGCGACGTCGTCACCACCACCGCGGACGTGGTCACCAAGCCCTGACGACGTGAGCACCACCGCCCCGGCACGCATCGGACTCGCACTTGCCGGCGGCGGCCCCGAAGGCGCCATCTACGAGATCGGCGCCCTGCGCGCGCTCGAGGAGGCCATCGACGGCCTCGACCTGACGGCGTGCGACGTCTACGTCGGCGTCAGCGCCGGCGCCTGCATCGCCGCCAACCTCGCCAACGGCATCGACGTCCGCGAGATGTGCACCACGCTGGCCGGCGACGGCCGGCGCGCGCGCGGCGAGGACCACCCGTTCCTCCCCGAGACCTTCCTGCAGCCCGCGATCGGCGAGTTCTTCCGCCGCGGAACCCGCGTCCCCGGCCTGGTGTTCGATGCCCTGCGCGAATGGGCGCGCGGCCCCGCCGACATGCCGCTCTCCGACTCGCTGATGCGCCTGTCGCGCGCACTGCCGGTGGCGGTGCTCGACGGGGCGCCGGTGCGCGACTACCTACGCCGGCTCTACGCGCAGCCGGGGCGCAGCGACGACTTCCGCGAGCTCGCGCGCCGGCTGGTGGTGGTCGCCGCCGAGCTCGAGAGCGGCGCCGCTATCTGCTTCGGCGACCCCGGCTACGACCACGTGCCGATCTCGAAAGCGGTGCAGGCGAGCGTGGCGCTGCCCGGCCTCTATCCACCGGTCGAGATCGACGGCCGCCACTACGTCGACGGCGTGCTGCTCAAGACGCTGCACGCATCGGTGGCGCTCGAGGACGGCGCCAAGCTCGTCCTCTGCGTCAACCCCATCGTCCCGGTCGACCTCCACAACGGCCACGGCAACGGCAGTGGCAACGGCACCGCGCAATCCGGAAACGATCAAGGCCAGCTCGTCGATCGCGGCCTCGCCGCCGTCCTCTCGCAGACCTTCCGCACCCTCATTCACTCGCGCCTGCAAGTCGGCCTCGCCGCCTACCGCGAACGCTACCCCGACGCGGACGTCGTCCTCTTCGAGCCCCGGCGCGACGACTACCGGATGTTCTTCACCAACATCTTCACCTTCTCCTCGCGCAAAGCCGTCTGCGAGCACGCCTACCTCGCCACCCGCCGCGACCTCCGCGACCGCGCCGAGTCGCTGGGCCCCGTCCTCGCGCGCCACGGCATGCACATTCGCCACGAGGTGCTTGCCGACCACGAGCGAACGGTCTGGGATGGGTTGCGCGAACGGCGCAATGGCCATCACGCGACGGCGCTCGACTTGCCTACCGACACGCTCTCGCGCCTCGCGTCGACGCTCGATCGCCTCGAAGGCGTGCTCGACACGCAGTAGCCGCGGCCGTCATCCGGCGTGGTGAGCGCGCCGTATGATCCGAGCGTGGCCACATCCGAGCCGATGAAGCCGGTCGACCGCGCCTGGCTGCGCATGGACGAGCCGGCGAACTTGATGGTCATCAACAGCCTCATGTTCTTCGCGCGGCCGGTAGACCGCGCGCGGCTCGAGGCGATGCTCGGCGCGCGGCTCGCGCAGGTCCACCGTTTCCGCCAGCGTGCGGTGCGGCGCTCCTCGACGCAGTGGGAATGGGAGGACTCGCCGGGCTTCAACGTCGGCGATCACATCCTCGAGCACACACTGCCCCCCGGCAGTGGCGAGGCGGCGCTGCGCGACTACGCCTCCGCCGAGATGATGCGCGACCTTCCACGCGACCGGCCCCTCTGGCTCGTCCACGTCGTGCACGGATACCAGGGCGGCTCGGAGCTGCTCTGGCGGCTGCATCACTGCATCGGCGACGGCGTCGCGCTCATGGTGCTGATGCTCGCCATCACCGACCTCGACCCCGACGCAGACCTGCGCCCCGGCCGCGGCACGTGGGGCAGCGACAACCCGCTGGCGGACCTCTTCGGCGAGGCACGGCTCTCACCGCAGGAGGCCATGCGCCACCTGGAGCAGATGATGCCGGAAGGCGCGCGCCTGCTGGCGCGGCCCGGCGAGGAGCTCGCGAAGTCGAGCCGCTGGCTCCGGCGCGCCGCGTGGGGCCCGGCCTTCCTCAAGCTCTCGGGGCGCTGGCCGGACCAGCGAGCGCTCAAGGGCAAGCTCGGCGGCCAGAAGCGCGTGGCGTGGAGCCGCGCCGTACCGCTCGCCGAGGTGCGGCTCGCCAAGGAAGTCGTCGGCGGCACCGTCAACGACGTGCTGATGGCGACGATCTCGGGCGCGCTGCGGCGTTACCTCGAGCGCCGTGGCGGGCACCTGCACCGCGTGTCGCTGCGCGCCGTCGTCCCCGTCTCCTTGCGGCCGCTCACCGAGATGAGCGACCTCGGCAACCGCTTCGGCCTCGTCTTCCTGTCGCTACCGGTCGGAGTGAAGGAGCCGCACGCGCGGCTGTCCGAGCTGCAGCGCCGCATGCGCGCGCTCAAGGGCTCGATGGAGGCGGTCGTCGTCATGGACGTGCTGAGCCTCCTCGGCCGCGTGCCGAAATGGCTCCAGGATCTCGTCATCCGCATCTTCGGCACCAAGGGCACGGCGGTGCTGTCGAGCGTGCCGGGGCCGTCGCGACCGCTCTACGTGGCCGGGCAGCCGATCTCCGGCTTCGTCTTCTGGGTGCCGCAGAGCGGCCGCCTCGGCATCGGCATCAGCCTCATGACCTACGACGGCCAGGTTCGCCTCGGCGTGGCAAGCGACGCCAACATCGTCCCCGACCCCGAGGCGATCGTCGCCGCCTTCGAGGAGGAGCTGCACTTCCTCGAGGAGCTGCGAGGCGCGGCGGCGGGTTCCGCTGCGGTGATCGCTGAAGCCTAGTTAGGCAGGCATGTGCCCAGCGCCGCCGTTGTAGGATTCCGCAATGGACTGCCTCATCGTACGCGACGCTCGCAGTTTTCGGAACCTCCATTCTCCTCGGCTTACTCAGCTGACCCTTCTCGTTGGCGAGAACAGCAGTGGGAAGTCGACACTTCTTGCCTTGACCCGTATTGCCTGGGATCTCGCCTTCGCGACCACCGAGCCGAACTTCAACGAGGAGCCCTTTAGCCTAGGCGCCTTCGACGATATCGCGCATTACCACGGTGGCCAAGGCAAGCGTGCGAAGTCCTTCGAGGTTGGCTTCTCCCAAAGGTTACCCTCGCAGTCTCGCCAGACTGGAACGCGCGATCCGATTACGGTCAAAGGTACTTTCACCGCATCGGCTGGGCAGCCCGCGCTCACTTCGCTTCGTGTCGAGAGCGGTCCCTGGTCTGTCACCGCGCATAAGACAGGTCCGAGTATTCGTCTCGAACTCACTACGCCCGGGAAGGATTTCGAGTTCTCGTCTCATTTCCAGTTGGAGTATCTGAATCCCCGAGCCATCTTCTATCTTTTGGATCCTCTTCGCTTCCTCAACGCTCGAGGAACGCAGCGCGAGCTCTTCGAGGGGACTCTGCCCACTGAGAAACAGTCAGACCGCCTCCTCAAGGTCTTGGCACTTTTCCGGCCGACTCGAGCGCGAGCGGCCAGTCCCTGGGGTCGCCCGCTAGCAACCGCTCCTATTCGAACACAACCCAAACGCACGTACGATCCCGTGCAGGAGGCTAGATCCCCCGAGGGTGGCCACGTGCCGATGCTACTCGCGCGGCTTAACTCTACCGCACCGGATCAGTGGAAGGAGCTCGAAACTGAACTCGCGATCTATGGCAAGGCCTCCGGTCTATTCGAAGATCTCTTTGTGCGCAGATTCACCAAGAGTGAATCTGCTCCTTTTCAGCTGCGAGTGAAGCTCTCTCGTCAAAAGAAAGAAGTTAACCTTCTTGACGTTGGTTACGGCGTTAGTCAAGTCCTGCCCATGCTTGTCGAGCCTCTCAACGAACCGGAACCCGCAATGTTTCTCCTCCAGCAGCCGGAGGTTCACCTGCATCCTCGGGCACAGGCTGAGCTCGGAACATTCCTAACCTCGATGGTCGCGCGGAGAAACCATCGCTTTCTCGTGGAAACTCATAGCGATCACATCATCGACCGCGTGCGCTTGGCGGTTAGAGACGGAGTTCTGCCGAGCCACGCAGTGAATGTCCTGTATCTTGATCGATCTGGCGGAGATACACAGGTCTTTAGCCTCGGCGTCGACTCAGATGGTAATCTGGTGTCACCACCAGACGATTACCGTACATTTTTCTTGGAAGAGGAGCTTCGGCTCATTGGTGCTACCTAGCGCTAGAGATGTGTCTGATCGTTGACACCAATCAAGCCCACAGGGTCTTTGGAGCAGTCGAGTCTGCATTCTCCACTCCCATTTGGTCTTGGCTGTCCCGCAGGGGTGTTTTGGTCTACGGCGGGAAGCTGGCGTCCGAGCTGGCGAAGAATGGAGATGCACGTCGGCTGCTCGTTGAACTCAATCGCCGCGGTAATGCTCTCTTGCAGAGGAAAGACATCGTGGCCGCTGAGGAGGCCGTGGTTCATGAAACTGGCCTTTGCACGTCGAACGATCACCATGTTATAGCTCTCGCGCGATTGACCGGAGCTAGGGTGCTGGTGACCGAAGACCGCGCCCTTATGGAAGATTTCAGAAATCGCCTGCTTGTCCAACCGGTTGGCAAGATCTATCGACGTGCGTCTCATCGACATCTGCTGTCTCATAACAGAATCTGTAGGCGGCCCACAGAGTAGGGATTCCTTGGCTTGGTGTTGGCTGCTGCTCGGCGGCTGATTTCCGGTTGCCGAACAGCGCGCGTTGGTCGTGCGGTCTGGCGTCGAGGCAGGCTGTGAAAACCGCTGTGAGGGAGCGGTTCGGGCTGCCGCGGAACGTTAGGATGCAGCGGGCAGCAGTACGCGGAAAGTCGACCCCTTCCCCGGCTCGCTCTCCACTTCCACGCGCCCACCGTGCAGCTGGGCTACGTGCTTGACGATGGCGAGGCCGAGGCCGGTGCCGCCTTCGCTGCGGGAGCGGGCGCGGTCGACGCGGTAGAAGCGCTCGAAGATGCGCGGCAGGTGCTCGGCGGGGATGCCGATGCCGGTGTCGCGCACTTCGATGACCGCGAAGTCGGCGTCGCGGCGGATGTCGAGGCGGACGGTGCCGCCGGGGCGGTTGTACTTGACGGCGTTGTCGAGCAGGTTGAGCAGCAGGCGCTCGAGGGCGTCGGCGTCGCCGGGGATCGTCTCGCCGATTGTCGATACTTCCACGGCGACGTCGCGCTCGGCGGCCGCCGGGCCGATGACTTCGACGGCCTGGCGCGCCAGCGCATCGAGGTCCACCGGCTCGGGATCCTTGGCGCCGAGCGGGCTCTCTAAGCGCGACAGTGTCAGTAGATCCTCGAGCAGCGCCTGCAGCCGCGTGCACTGGTCGAGGATGCGGCCGACGAAGCGGTGAGCGGTCTCGGCGTCGCCGAGGGCGCCGTCGCGCAGGGTCTCGGCCATGCCGCGGATGGCCGCGAGCGGCGTCTTGAGCTCGTGCGAGACGTTGGCGACGAAGTCGCGGCGCACCTCGGTGAGGCGCACGAACGGCGTCACGTCGCGCGCCACCAGCACGACGCCGCGGTCGTCGCCGAGCGGGGCAGCGAGCAGCGCCACGTGCCGCCGCTCGCCACGCTCGAGCACGAGGTCGGCGGCACCCGGCGTGCGACTCGCGAGCGTTGCCGCCACCAGCTGCTGCAGCGCCGGCTCGCGGGCCACCTCGATGGGCAGCTTGCCGGCGACGCCGGCACGTGTGGCGAACAGCCGTGTGAACGCCGGGTTGGCGAGCAGCGCCCGCCCCTCGGCGTCGGTGACCAGCACGCCCTCCGCCATGCTCGCGAGGATGGAGGCGAGCTGATCGCGCTCGCGGCCTGCCGCGGAGACCTGCGCCTCCGCGTGCTCGGCGAGCCGGTTGAGCGCGGCACCGACGGCGGCGAGCTCTGCCTCCTCGGGCAGCGCCACGCGGTGCGCGAGGTCGCCGCCGGCGAAGCGGTCGGCGCCCGCGACCAGCGAGCGCAGCGGCCTGAACAATCGCCGGCGCACCCACCATGAGACGACCCCCGCCGCGAGCAGCGCCGCGAGAAGCGCCAGCAGCGCACCGCGATTGAGCTGTCGCTCGAGCAGGGCCAGCGAGCGGATCGGCGCCGCCAGCCGCACCACCACGACGCCGTGCCGCGGCATGCCCACCGTGCGCGCGGCGTACGCATAGGCGACATGCGTGGTGGCGCTCCGTCTTACGGCGGTGCCGCCGCCGCTCGCGAGCGCCTGCCGCACCTCGGGACGCTCGCGGTGGTTGTCCATCGCCAGCACGGCGGCGAGGTCGCCGCGCGAGCTGTCGGCGAGCACCACGCCGTCGGCGCGGATCAGCGTCACCCGCAGCTCGGAGCTGCCGGCGAGGCCGCGCACCCAGGTTTGCAGAGACTCGGATGCTTGCAGAGACTCGGACGCCTGCAGCGCGGCTGAAGGCGCCACCGGCTCGGCGCTGCTTCCGACCTCGCGTACCGCAAGCGACGCTTCGCGCCGCTCGATTTGCTGCGACACTAGAGGCGCCACCAGCTCGGTCGTCTCCAGCAGCTCGCCGGCCGCCGCGCGCTCGAAGCGGCGGGGGAGGATCCAGGCGAGCAGCAGCGCTACCACCGCCAGCGCCGCCACCGCCGGCCACAGCAGCGCCAGCCGCAGCTTGGTGGCGAAGGAGAGCCGCACGCCGTCAGGTTCTCGGCTGGCTGATCTCGGCCGCCGCGCTCAGCCGCGCAGGCGGTAGCCGACGCCGATCACCGTCTCGATGCGATCGGCCTCGTCGCCGAGCTTGCGCCGCAGCCGGCGCACGTGGGTGTCGACGGTGCGGCTGTCGACGTCCTCGGCATACCCCCAGACCTCGGTGAGCAGCTGCGAGCGCGACTGCACGCGTCCCTGCCGCTCGAGCAGCAGTTGCAGCAGGCGGAACTCGGTGGCGGTCAGCGGCAGCGGCGCGCCGCCGAGCTGCGCCTCGTGCGCCGTGCGGTCGAGACGGATGGTGCCGGCCTCCAGCACCGCCGGCGCCGGCGCGCCGTCACCGCGCCGCAGCACGGCCTTGATGCGCAGCGTCAGCTCGCGCGGGCTGAAGGGCTTGGTGATGTAGTCGTCGGCGCCCAGCTCGAGGCCGACGACGCGGTCGACCTCCTCGGCGCGCGCGGTGAGCATCACCAGCGGGATGCGCGAGGTGGCGGGGTCGCGCTTGAGAGCGCGGGTCAGCTCGAGCCCGTCGAGGCCGGGCAGCATGAGGTCGAGCACGATCAGGTCGGGCGGCCGCCGGCGCACGGAATCGAGGGCGGCGTCGCCGCGGCCGTGCACCTCGACCTGGAAGCCCTCGCGCGAGAGGTTGTAGCGCACCACTTCGGCGAGGTCGGGCTCGTCCTCGACCACTGCGATGCGCGGCGGCATGGGCGAAACCTAGCACGGCTGCGGTGGTGCGGTGATCGGCTCGGCGCGGTGTTTCAGGACTGTCGCCTATGGCGGTGTACCATGAAGGAGCACCACTCCGAGGACTACACCGAAGGAACCTCACGATGCGACCACGCGCGACTGCACTACCGCTCATCCTTGCCACCTGCCTCGCCTGCGCTGCCGCGACAGCGGAAGCGGCGACCTCGCCGCGCCTGCGCTCGCTCGACGCCGAAGCGGTAGCGCCGGAGGCGCTCACGCGGGCTGCTCGAGCAAGCGAGACCGGCACGCTGCTCCGCCTCGCCGGGCTGCGTGACGCGGTGGGGCGACCACTGACCTTCGCGCTCGAGCGCGGCAGCCTCTTCGCGCCCGGCTTCAAGCTCTACCTGAACGGCCGCGAGGCGCCAACCGACGCGCCGTCGCGCCTGGTCTACCTGCACGGCACCGCCGAGGAGTGGCCGGGCTCGTCGGTGGCGATCAGCCTCGACGCGGTCAGCGGCGCCGCGACCGGCATGCTCGTCAACACCGACGGTGCCTTCGACATCGCGCTGGCCGCGGCGGCGAAGGGCACGCTGGCGGCGGCGATCTCCGTCCGCGCGGCCGACCTCGACGGCGTGCCGCGGGGCTACGTGAACGACGTGCTCGAGGGCCCGGGGAGTCCGGAAGGCGCGGTGGAGAAGGCGAGCATCGCGGCCGCCGCCAAGCGCGTCATCCCGGCGCCCGGCGGCACCTACGGCGCCGCGATCGCCGTCGAGACCGACCACGAGTTCCTCGCCGGCACCACGGTGGAGGCCGCCACTGCCCAGATTCACAGCACTCTCGCCACCGTCTCCGAGCTCTACGAGCGCCAGCTCAGCGTGCCGCTCGCGATCACCAGCCTGTCGCTCTACCCCGACGAGGCCGACCCGTGGAACGCGCCCAACCCGCACTCGGGCGAGCGCGCCGAAGTGCTCTGCGAGTTCGGCAGCTTCTGGCAGTCGCACCGCCCCGTCGCCGCCTTCCCGCGCAACGCGGCGCTCTTCTTCACCGGCAAGGACTCCACGCAGATCTCCGGGCAGGCCTGGCGCGCGAGCCTCTGCAACTACTCGGCGCGCCCGTCGGCCTGCCCCTTTGGCGGCTACGGCGTCGTCGTGCGCACCCGCTTCGGCAGCTTGAGCGCGCTCACCACCGCCCACGAGCTCGGCCACATCTTCGGCTCCCCGCACACCCACTGCTACCGGCCCGAGATCGACCAGTGCCACAGCGGCGAGGGCGGCTGCTACAACGGCCCTGAGTCGAAGCCCGAGGACGGCGGCTCGGTGATGAGCTACTGCAACCCGGCGGCGCTTTCACTCGGCGAGCCCGGCCGCTACGGCAACGGCAGCGAACGCGTCGTCGGCCTCATCCACAACTTCGTCGACGGCGTCGCCGCGAGCTGCCTCGGCCGCGTCAACGACCCTTACGAGCTGGCCGCCACCGCCGAAGGCAACACCGCGACCCTCACCTGGGTCGATCCCTTCGGCAACGAGACCGGCTGGCAGGTGGAGCAGCTGGTCAAGGGCAAGTGGAAGCTGGTGAAGGCGCTCCCCGCCAACGCCACCACGGCGACCATCGGCAAGCTCAAGCCCGGCACCAACAGCTTCCGCGTGCGCGCCAAGATCAAGAAGGACGTCAGCGACTACTCGGGAGTGGCCGCGGTGACGATCGGGTAGCGGCGCCCGCGGCGGCGCTCAGCTTCCTTTGCGCAGCGCCAGGAAGAGGCCGAGCAGGAACAGCGCCACGTAGAGCGGCCACGGGCCGTGGAACGCCGCGAGGATGGCGCCGGCGACGATACAGAAGCCGCCGAGGAGCGTGCCGCGCAGGCCGGCGAAGGGGTTCTCGGGGTGCTGCTTGGTGGCCTTGTCGAGGGCGCGCAGGCCCTGGGTCACCAGCATCGGCATCTTGACCAGCGCGTCGACCAGCTCGGGGGCGCCGCGCAGGCTCTCCTTGGCCATGCGCAGGGGGCTGAACTGCTGAATGAAGATGCGGTTGATGTGCTTCTGCGACACCTTGGCGACGTCGAAGCCGGGGAGCAGCAGCTGGCCGACGCCCTCGAAGGTGACGATGGCCTTCACCATCAAAACCATTTCCACCGGGAAGTACATGCGGAACTGGCCGCCGCGCGCCGTCGACTCCATGATCAGCTGGCCGAGTGAGAACTCCTCGAAGTTGGCGGTGCGGTGCCAGCGGCGGCAGATCTCCTCGACCTCGCGCTGGAAACCTTTCGGATTGCTCTTGCCGCCGGTCTCGGCCAGCGCGCCGAGGTAGCGCGCCGCGTTCTCGGCGTCGCCGGTGACCATGCAGTAGAAGTAGTAGAGCATCGTCCGCTTGAGCTCTTCGTCGAAGCGGCCGACCATGCCGAGGTCGATGAAGCCCGCCTTCGGCCCCGGCAGCACGATGAGGTTGCCGGGGTGCAGGTCGGCGTGGAAGAAGCCGTCGCGGTAGAGCATGCGGATGATCGCCGAGGCGCCGAGGTCGATGATGCGCTCGCGCTCCTCTTGCGACAGCGCCTGCGCCTCTTGCGAGTTGGGCTTGAAGCCGTCGAAGAACTCCATCGTCAGCACGCTCGCGCCGCTGAGCTGCCGGTAGATCTTCGGGAAGACGATGTCGGGCTGGTCCCTGAAGTTGGCGGCGAAGGTCTCGGCGTTGTCCGCCTCGATGCGCAGGTCGACCTCGCGCAGCGTGTAGTGGCAGAACTCGTCGATGACGCGCTTGGGCTGGAAGCGGCCGGCGACCATCTGCAGCATGACGCCGAGCATCTTGAGCAGCACGACGTCGCGGCGCAGCGTCTCGCGGATGCCGGGCTTGATGACCTTGAGGATGACGCGCTCGCCGGTGAGCAGCGTGGCCCGGTGCGTCTGGCCGATCGACGCCGAGCCGACCGGACGGCGCTCGACCTCGGCGAAGGCGGTCCTCGGGTCGATGCCGAGGTCCTTGGCGATGAGCTCGAGGAAACGGTCGTAGGGAACGGCCGGCAGCTTGTCGAGCAGGTTCTTGAGCTCGTTGGTGACTGACTTCGGAAGGATGTCCTCGCGCAGCGAGAGGATCTGCCCGAGCTTGATGTAGGTGGGGCCGAGGATCTCGAGCCGCCGCCGCAGCTGCACCGGGAACGGCAGGTCGCGTAGCTTCTTGTCGACGAACGGCGCGCCGAGCGCGGCGGCGAGGCGCGCGAAGAGGACGCGGGCGCCGCCCGGCGCCGTGCGCGGCCGGTCGCGCAGCCAGGCGCGCAGGCCGCCGAAGAAGAGGCCGAGGAAATGGCGGTGCGTGGCGACGAAGCGACGGAGGATGGTGGGCGTCTTCGGCTCGACGTAGAGCTCGAAGCCGGCGAGGTCGTGGGCCTGCTGGGCGCTCGTCGTCAGGACACGGAGGTCCGGCTCGACGCCCGCCGGCGATGCGTGGGCGCTCGCCGGCAAGGCGCCAGGCGGCGGCGGTGGCGGCACCGCGGCGATCGCGGGCTCGCCGGCCGCGCCGTCGCCGCCGTCCGCGGCCGCCGCGCCGGCGGGCTCGGTGGAGCGCATCGTCGGATTCTACGCGGCTGTTAGCGCCGACACGTCAGCAGAGCCCGGCCGCCCGCGCGATCAGCACCAACCCGGTCCCGACGACGGCGCCGCCGATCGCTCGCGCGACGCGGTCGCCGGCCGGTGCGAGGCGCTCGGCGGTGATGGCCGCCGTCACCAGGGCCATCGCGCGAAGGTCCATGACCCCGACCACCAGCAGGATCGCCATCAGACCCGCGCAGCACCGGCTGCAGAGGAGCCCGAGGCGCAGGCCGTGCCGCCAGGCGGTCCCGGCGTCGGCCGGCAACGCGCGGCCGTGCCCGGGCTCCTCGCGACAGCATGCCAGCTGACGCGCCTTCCACGCAGTGAGCTGCAGCGCGCCGGCGACGAGGACCACCACGCCGGCGACGACTGGTGCGGCGCGCGCCCATGCCGGCTCGCGCATTCCGATCGCCGACAGCATCGCGCCCAGAGGATAGGCAACCGCTCCGAGCCCCGTCCAGACGACGAAGTATCCGCCGCCGACGAGCGCGGTGAGGGAACCGAGCCGCGCGCCGCCGATCCCGCCGGTCCTGCCGACGGCTTGGCGGTAGCGCCGCAGCATCGGCACCAGGGAGGGCAGCATCATCGCCACCATCATCACCACCCACATGGCGAGGAACGATGCCGCGGCGTCCGGCCAGGTCTGTCCGGGCATCCGCATCCACGCCGCCGACGTCGCCCAGCCTTCCGCAACCGCAGGCATCGTCATCTCGTGAATGGCTTCGTTCACCCCTGGCTCGTTCAACTCTTGGCGTACTCGTCGTGGCGGCGCCACCAGACGCCCGTCTCGTTGCGCCCAAGCGGGGCGCGGTCGAGCCACTGGTACATCCCCCACAGGGCGTCGACGCCGCGGGAGTAGGTGGAGTAGGTGTGGTAGACGACGCCGTCCTCGAGGGCGAACGCGCTCATGCCGGGCCTCTCGCGGATGTAGGTGGCGGCGTCGGTGCCCACTCCGGCGGCGATCTCCGCGACCGGTCCGGTGTCGCCGCGCCAGTCCATCGCCTTCTCGCGCCGGTAGTTGTAGTCGACGTCGCCCGCGCGCTGCTGCTCGGCGGTGAAGGCGACGCCGAAGTCGGGGTTGAAGTCGCTGCCGAACGAGGACGCCCAGGGGAACGTCCAGCCCATCCGGCGCCGGTAGGTCTGCAGCTTGGCCAACGGCGCCCGCGACACCGCCATCAGCGTGACGTCGTGGTTGGCGAGGTGGACGACGGAGCCGCTGAGCCCGTCGGCAATGGCCGAGCAGGACGGGCACCCGACCGTGTAGTAGGGCCCGAACATGAAGTGGTAGATGAGCAGCTGCGAGCGCCCGCGGAAGAGGTCGGCGAGCGAGGCCTTCCCCTCGTCGGTGTCGAATTCGTACTGCTTGTCGATGCGTACCCACGGCAGCTCCTGCCGCCGGCTCGCCAGCTCGTCGCTCCGCCGCGTCAGCTCCTTCTCGGCATCCAGCAGCTCGCGCCGCGCGGCCAGCCATTCCTCACGGGTCCCGGTCTTGTGCGTCGTCATCGCCTCATCCCCTGTTTTCGTTGTAGTCGGTCGCACCAGCGCGACGGGGATAGTGTTGCCGCCCTCGCGCGCGAGGTGTGAGTTACAAGTGTGACGGGATTCCGATGGACCCCCTGATCGATGCCGCCGCACGGGCGCTCGCAGCCGGCGATCCACTGGGTGCGCTCAAGCGGGTCGCCCTGCGCGACGACGCGCCAGCTCTCGCCCTGCGCGGCATCGCCATGGCGCAGCTCGGCGATCTGGTGCGAGCGCGGGCCCTCCTGCGCAGCGCGCAGCGTGCGTTCGGTCCGCGAGACGCCGTGGCCCGCGCTCGCTGCGTCGTCGCCGAAGCGGAGATCGCGCTGGTCTCGCGCGACCTCGGTTTCCCGGCGAAGGCGCTCGCCGCGTCGCGGGCGACGCTCGCCGCGCACGGCGACCGGCCGAACGCCGCGCACGCCCGCCACCTCGAGGTGCGGCGGCTGCTCCTCATCGGGCGCATCCACGAGGCGGAGCAGGCGTTCGCCGAGCTCGACCCGTCGCCGTTTCTACCCGCGTCGCGAGCCGCGCACGAGCTGGTGGCCGCCGGGATCGCCATCCGGCGCCTGCGCACCGACGCGGCCCGCGCGGCGCTCGGCCGGGCCGCGCGCGCGGCGCGCGAGGCAGGGATCCCGGGGCTCACGGCGGAAGTCGAAGCCGCCACGCTCCTGCTGACCACCCCCGCCGCGCGCCTGCTCGCCAAGGGCGAGGACCGCCTCCTCCTGCTCGAGGAGGTCGAGGAGCTGCTCGCTTCGCAGGCATTCGTCGTCGATGCGTGCCGCAACGAGGTGCGCGCCAAATCGGGGGTGGTCTCGCTCGCCAGGCGCCCGGTGCTTTTCGCGCTCGCCCGCGCGCTCGGCGAAGCGTGGCCGGGAGACGTGCCGAGGGACACGCTCATCGCGCGGGCGTTCGGCTCGCGGTACGTCGACGAATCGCACCGCGCGCGGTTGCGGGTCGAAGTGGCGCGGCTGCGCGCGCTGCTGCGGCCGGTGGCGGCGGTGAGCGCGACGAAGCGGGGCTTTGCGCTGGCGCCCCGCCGCGCCCGCGAGGTGGTGGTGCTGGCGCGGCCGGTCGAGGACGAGCACGCCGCGGTGCTCGCTCTCCTCGCCGACGGCGAGTCGTGGTCGAGCTCGGCCCTCGCGCTGGCACTGGGGACGAGCCAGCGCACCGTGCAGCGGGCGCTCCTCGCGCTGGCGAAAGGAGGCAAGGTGCAGTCGTTCGGCCACGGGCGAGCGCGTCGGTGGATGAGCCCGCCGGCGCCGGGTTTCACGACGACTTTGTTGCTCCCCTCGCCGCTGCCGATTCACTAGGATCGAGGTATGAGTGAAGCCACCGCGGCAGTCGTCCGTGAGTTCGGTCCCTTTGCGGGCGTCGACAACGTGGGTGGAGTCACCTACGACGGCGAGCGCGTGTGGTTCGCCGGCGGCGACAAGCTGACCGCCTTCGATCCCGCGAGCGGGGAGACCGTGCGCTCGATCGACGTCGCGGCGGATGCGGGGACGGCCTTCGACGGCCGGCACCTCTTCCAGCTCGGCGCGGGTCACATCCGGAAGATCGATCCGCAGACCGGCGAGGTGCTCGCCACCATCCCGGCACCGGGTGGCGGCATCAGCGGCGGCGACTCCGGGCTGGCGTGGGCCGAAGGGACGCTCTGGGTGGGGCAGCACCGCGACCGCAAGATCCATCAGCTCGATCCCCAGACCGGGGCGATCCTGCGCACCATCGAGTCCAACCGCTTCGTCACCGGCGTCACCTGGGTCGGCGGCGAGCTTTGGCACGCCACCTGGGAAGGCGGCGAGAGCGACCTGCGGCGAATCGACTCGCGGACGGGAGAGGTGCTGGAGAAGCTCGAGCTGCCGCCCGGCGTGAACGTCTCGGGTCTCGAGTCCGACGGCGGAGACGGGTTCTTCTGCGGTGGCGGGAAGAGCGGCACGGTGAGGACCGTCCGCCGCCCGCGGCGCGGCGCCGCCGGCTAACGTCGGCGCGGGGCAGCGGGGTCCGGCAGCGAGACGCGTCCCCGCGGGTCGTCGTCGGCGAGGCTGAGCCGGCCCGCTTCGTCGTCGGCGATCGAGAGCTGTCCGGTCGAGGCGCCCGGCAGCCGCGACTGGATCTCGGCCACCGCCTGGCGGGCGGCGCTCCGCGTCTCGGCGTCGGCGCCGGCGCGTGCCGCGTCCTCGATGGGCAGCACGGCATGCGCGGAGCCCATGTGCCCGAGGGCTTCGATCGCCGCGAGCCGCACGTCGTCCTCGTC
>DATNCU010000248.1:0-10512 GCA_035607145.1 Thermoanaerobaculia bacterium | reverse complement strand
AGCGGCGCGCTCTCGGGGTGCGTGTTCTCGAAAGCGACGTCGACGCCTGCAGCGCTCTCGTCGTTCGCAAGCGCGTCGTCGCGGCCGACGCGGCGCGCCACCTCGTGGCCGCGCGCCGTCCACAGCTCGGCGATCGCCTCGCCCATCGCGCCGGCGCCGACGATCAGCGCCTTCATGCGATCGCCAACCCTGGCGCGTCGAGCGCGCCGGCTTCGCGTGCCGCCGCTTCGACGACGGGCGCATCCACGCGCACGAACACCGCGCGGTGCAAACGCTCCACCGCCTCGCGCGCCTCGCCCAGCGGCAGCAGGTGCGAGATGGCGACGCCTCGGCCGGGCACCGGTACGGCGTCGAGGTCGCGCAGCGTGTGGCGCACCTCGCGCTCGAGCTCGCCGTCGAGCTCGTTCACCCGCCCGACGATCGACACCAGTACGCGCGCCGTCTTGCCGACGTGCTCGAGTACCGACTTCGCTACACGCAGCTGCAGCGGCACCGAGCCGAGGCGGTAGCCGGTGGCGAGCGCCCAGCTTCCCTCCACCGGGAAGCGCGCCTTGACGATCTTGCCGGTGCTGCTCGCGAGCAACACCTCGCGGGCGGCGATTCCCCACAGCGGCGTCTGCGCCGGCGCCGGGCCGATGACGCTCCCCGCCGCGTCGGGGCGGAAACGGTTGCGAATGCGCACCACGGCGCCCGCCGCCTGCGCCGGCGCGACGGTGTCGGGGTGAATCACCTTGGCGCCGAGCCGCGCGAGACACGCCGCCTCGGCGAACGAGAGCGCCGGGATGAGCCGCGCGTCGGGCACCAGGCGCGGGTCGGCGGTGAGGATGCCGTCGACGTCGGTCCAGATCTCGACTGCCGTGGCGCGCAGGGCGCCGCCGAGCAGCGTCGCCGTGAGGTCGGAGCTCTCGCGGCCCATGGTCGTCGTCTCGCCCTGGTGTTGTCCAGAGTGTGCGCGGCCGACGTAGCCGCCAGTGACGACGACCTTGCCGCTGGCGAGCGCGGGCGCGGCGAGGTGCCACGCCTGCTGGAAGATGCGGGCGCGATTCGGCCGGGCGCCGCCGAAGCAGTCGTCGGTGGCGATCAGGTCGCGCGGATCGATCCAAACGGCGTTGACGCCGCGAGCGCACAGCGCGGCGGTCACGAGGCGCGACGACAGCAGCTCGCCGAGCGAGACCACCGCGTCGTTGTGCCGCGGCGAGACCTCGGCAGACTCGTAGATCTCCTCGAGCTGCTCGGAAACGCGGCGGAGCTCGTCGGCGATCGTCTCCAACAGCGAGCGGAGCACGGAGCCCCTGCCACCGCCCACGGCCGTCGCCTCGTCCAACGCTCGGCGGTGGCGCGCGACGAGCTCGTCGAGACCGCGCCGAGCCGCGTCGAGCTCTCCTTGCGCGGCGAGCGCGGCGAGCTTCTGCAGCTCCGAGGTCACCTTGCCCATCGCCGAGACGACGACGAGCCGCGGCTCCGGGCGTCGTGCCACCAGCTCGGCGACGCCGGCGATCTTCTCGCCGCCGTCGACGGAGGAGCCGCCGAACTTGAGCACCACGAGATCCGGGAGGCGCCGCTCGTCGCGGACCGGCGCCGATCGACGCGTGCCCATCAGCGGGCCTCCGCCACCACCTCCACCGGCGCCGCCAGCAGCCCCTTGGCGGCCAGCAGCTCGGCGTTGAGCAGGGCGGCGCCGGCGGCGCCGCGCACGGTGTTGTGCACGAGCACGGTGAATCGCGCGTCGTAGACCGGGTCGGCGCGCAGGTTGCCCACCGAGACCGTCATGCCGCCGCCGCGCAGCACGTCGCGCAGGGGTTGCGGGCGGTCGGCGCGGTCGATCACCTGCAAGGGTTTCTCAGGCGCGCTGGGCAGCTTCAACCGCTGCGGCTCGCCGGTAAAGCCGTCGATGGCGCGACGGATCTCGTCGAGCCCGGCGCGGCGGCGCAGCTTCACGAACATCGAGATCGTGTGCCCGTCGACGACCGGCACGCGGTTGACCGCCACCGAGAGCGGGAAGTCCGCTTCGAGGATCTTCTGCGGCTCCTGCGCGATCTTCGCCTCCTCGCCGCCGCCGCCGATGTCGGGGATGACGTTGCCGAGGATGTCGAGCGACGGCACGCCGGGGTAGCCGGCGCCCGAGACCGCCTGCATGGTGACGCAGGTGACCGCCGCGAGGCCGAAGGCGCGCTCGAGCGGCGCCAGCGCCATGACGATGCCGACGACGGAGCAGTTGGGGTTGGTGACCAGGCCGCCGCCCTGCGGCGCCCACGGCTGCTCGCGGATGCGCTCGGCGGCGTGGGCGTTGATCTCGGGGACGAGCAGCGGCACCCGCGGGTCCATGCGGAACTTGCTGGCGTTGCTGACGACGACGTGGCCGCGCTCGGCGTAGAGCGGCTCGAGCTCGGCGGCGGTGGTGGCGTCGAGGGCAGAGAGCACCAGGCGCGACTGCAGAGGCGAGCCGGGCGCCAGCACCGGCAGCTCGGCGGCCGCGGCCGGCAGCTCGCTGTCGAGCAGCCAGTGCGCGGCCTCGCCGTAACGCTTGCCGGCCGAGCGCTCCGAGGCCACGGCCTCCGCGAAGATGAACCACGGATGGCGTTCGAGGGCCTGCACCAGGCGCTGGCCGACAGCGCCGGTGGCGCCGAGGATGGCTACGGGGGTCCTGTGCTCACGGTCGGGCATCGGGATTCCTTTGGGTGCTCGATGGCCTCGGCCGGGCTGCAAGAAGTCAGCCATTCCGACAGCCGCCGCCGAGCCCCTGAGCCTATGACGACGGAGGGTCGAGCGCACGCCGCCGGAGGTTGCCCTGTGGCGCCACCGGCTGGCGTGCCGGCCGGCCTACGTCGGCAGCGGCGCCGAGTTCTCCCGCACGTAACCTTCGGTCAAGTCGCAGCCGAACGCCTCTGCCTCGCCGCGCCCGAGCCCAAGGTCGACGACGAGACGGACCTCGCGCTCGCCGAGATGGGCGAGGGCGCCCGCCGCCGCGCGCTTGCCCTGGTGCTTGCCCTTCTTCACCAGTACCGCGTCGCCGTAGGAAAGCGTGAAGCGCTCGTGCACGTACTGCGCGCCCGAGGAGCCGAGTGCGGCGATGACGCGGCCCCAGTCGAGACGCCCGCCGCCGATCGAGGTCTTCATCAGGTTCGAGCCGGCGATCGCCCGCGCCGCTGCGCGCGCCTGCTCGGCGGTCTTCGCGCCGCGCACTTGCACGACGAGCAGTTTGGTCGCCGCCTCGCCGTCGCGCGCCAGCTGGCGCGCCAGATCGGCGGTGAGCGCGGCGAGGGCGGCGCGGAATGCAGGGGCGTCGCGATGGCGACTGCGTAGCGGCCGATTGCCGGCGGCGCCGGAGGCGAGCAGCAGGCAGGTGTCGGAGGTCGAGGTGTCGCCGTCGATCACCAGCTGGTTGAGGCTCGCGCCCACCGCCTCCGCCAGCGACTCCTGCAGGAACGGACGCTTCACTGCCGCATCGGTCACCAGAAACGACAGCGTCGTCGCCATCTTCGGTGCGATCATCCCCGAGCCCTTGGTGACGCCGATCAGCGTCACCTGGTGGCCGTCCACCGTACAGCGTGTGACCGCTCGCTTGGGCACCGAGTCGCTGGTCATCATCGCCCGCGCCACGCCGAGGCTGCGGTCGCTCGCCAGGCCCTCGACCAGTGCCGGCAGCGCGTCCTTCACCTTGCCGACGTCGATGCGCGGCCCGATGCGCCCGGTCGACGAGCACACCACCTCGCGCTCGCGCACGCCCAGTGCCTTGGCGACGAGCGCCTGCACGCGCCGGCAGTCGCGGACCCCCGCCTTGCCGGTGCCGGCGTTGGCGATGCCGGCGTTGACGAGCACCGCGCGCAGCGGCTTGCCCTTGCGGAGCAGCTCGCGCCCCACCACCACCGGCGCGCCCGGCGCCGAGCTGGTGGTGTAGACGCCCGCCCACGTCGCCGGCACGTCGGCGACGATCAACCCGAGGTCGTCGCGGCCGACGAAGCGCATGCCGCAAGCGGCGGCGGCGAAGCGAAAACCGCCGACCGTCGGCTCGCTCGCCACCTCCGCGATGCTCTTCGTCGTTTCGTCGGGATCGCCGGCTCGCGCTGCGCTCATGGCGCCGACTCTCGCACAGCCGAGATGCTCCGCCGAGCCCACCCCCGGCTGGCACAGCGCCTGCACCACTCACGGCGGGCGCGCAGATCCCACACCTCGTCATCCACAGCGCGCCCCTTCTTTTTGCAAATATTCACTTTGGAACGTCGGGCACGCGGCATTTTGCGGAGGGAGGGCCTTCGCATGGATTCCAGCGACAGCGGAACCGAGCTGATCCTCATCGTCGACGACCACGACGACACGCGCGACCTCTTCGTCGAGCTGCTCGAGCTCGGCGGCTTCTCGGTGATAGCGGCGGCGACCGGCGAGCAGGCTCTGGCGCTGGCGCGCGAGCACCGCCCCTGCCTCGTGCTGCTGGACCTCGGGCTGCCCGACATCGACGGCCTCGAGCTGGTGCTGCGCCTGCGCGCCGAGCCCAACACGGCGAACGCGCCGATCTACGCGCTCAGCGGCTTCACCAACCTGCGCAGCGCCGCGCTCGCCGCCGGCATCGACGGCTTCCTCATCAAGCCGGTCCTAGCCACCGAGCTGCGCGGCATCGTCGAGCGCCACTGCTCGCCGCTGCCGCCGCCCCCGGCGGAGACGCCGCTGCCGATGCCGCCTATCGCTTGATCCGCGCTCCCGCTTCCTGAGTGCCGAGGATCCAGCCGACGACCTTGCCCGGCTGGATGGGGCGCTCTTCGTGCCAGAAGCGGCGGTTGCGGAGGAAGCGGCTGGAGGTGTCCGCTGCCGGCATCGCGTCGATTTCGGCTTGGATGCGGCGGAAGCGGTCGACCCAGCGCTCGCAGTTGGCGAGGCGCAGGTCGACCCAGCCGTCGACGACCCAGCCCTCGAGCACCTCGGGAGTCACCTTCACCGCCTTGGCGTCCGCGGGCACGATGACCTTCTGACCGCGGATCACCTCGCCCGAGTCGAGCAGGATGGGGATGCCGACGGCGACGATGCGGTTGGCGACTTCCGGCTGCTGGCGCACTAGGGCATCCAATTTGTCGCGCACTTCCTCGGCGCTCGCCTCGCGCGCCGCGCGCATGGTGCCGAAGGCGAGGCGCAGCAGGTGGCCCTCGAAGAGCAGCTTGCTGTTGCGCGCCGGACCGAGCATCTCGAAGGCGACGCTCTCGTGGCCCGGGTGCTGCGCCTCGAGCTCGGTCATGTGCTCGAGCGCGAAGTGGCGCAGCAGGCCGGCGCGGTAGGTGGGGCCGAGCACGGCGTTGTCGAGGGCGTTGATGACGTCGTGGCCGGTGTTGCCGCCCTCGATCTCGAAGCAGAGGTACTGCGCGATCTCCTCGGGGGTGACGAACTCCATCTGCTCGGCGCTGCTGAGGAGGGCGAACTCCTCCAGGCTGAAGATGCCGTTCTCGCCGGTGTCGACGAACACCGTCTCGAGCGGCTCGTCGCGCAGCGTCGCCGCCGTCTTGTCGCAAGTGGAGAAGGTGCCGCCGAGCGGTCGCGGCTTCGCATCCACCAAGTGGATCGCCTCGCCGCGCCGCGAGATGGGCCCGTAGGCGATGCGCTTCCAGGCGATCGCCGCGGCGGGCTTGATCTCCTTGGTGATCGGCGCGCCGGGGGTGCGCGCCATGAGGAAGAGCAGCATCGACTGCGCGCCGGCGAGCGCGCTCTTCGACAGCAGCACCCGGCTCGGCCGCTCCTCGGAGTGGGTGTAGGGGATGTTGAGACCCATGCCGCCGGTGCCCGAGGTGCCAACCTTGACGTAGGTGCGGGTGCCGGCGTCCTGCATGCCGCGGTAGAGCACCTGGATGTGGCGGATGAGGCGCGGCATGTAGAGCGCTTCGAGGAGCGCCTCGGCTGCTTCGCCCGAGACCGCCTCGGCGTCCTCGCCCAGCTCGGCGAAGACGCGGTCGGCGGCGCGGTAGATGTCGCGGTAGGCGATGCCGGTCGAGGTGTTCATGCAGTCGACCACCACCTCGGCCTTCGCCGCGGCGAGCACGCGATAGAGCAGGAAGCGCTCGAGCTGCTCTTCGCGCAGGGCGCCGATCTGGGCGGCGATAGCGGCGCGGCGGTCGGAGGTCTCGGCGAGGCCGAAGAGGTCGCCGAAGGAAGTGGTGAGGGTGGTACCCGCCGTGGCCGCCTCGGTCGCCAGCTCGGCGCGCGCCTGCTCCGCCTCGCCCTCGCGCAGGCTGTGGATCTGGATCTCGCGCGGGCAGCGCTTGAGCAGCTCGCGGCAGACGGCGATGCCGACCAGGCCGTAGCCGCCGAGGACGAGGATCTTCTTGCCTCCGAGGTTCACCTGCGTCTCCTGCCTGCCGTCGTCTGTCGCGTGGGTCGCCGGCGTCCGGGTTGGCCCGGAGTGGGCCGACTTGAATGCGGGCGGGGTGGGCGCGGCGGCGTGCCGCGTGCGCGCATCACTTTAGCCGGAGCGAAGGGCTGGCCGCAAAGCCCGTTAGGATCGGCGGATGCGCCAAGCCCGTCGCCTCATCTCACTCGCAGCCTCGCTGTTGCCCTTCGCGTTCGCTGCCGCCACCTCACCCGCGGCCGCCGCCGGTCTCGCCGACCGCTTGTCGGCGTTGGTCGACGAGCACGCGCCGGCGGCGATCGCCTGCCGGCACGACATTCACCAACACCCGGAGCTGTCGTACCAAGAGGTGGAGACCAGCAAGCGTGTGGCGGCCGAGCTCGAGAAGCTCGGGCTCGAGGTGCGCAGCGGCGTCGCCAAGACCGGCGTCGTCGGCGTGCTGCACGGCGGCAAGCCCGGCCCGGTGGTGGCGGTGCGCGCCGACATGGACGCGCTGCCGGTGGTGGAGGCGAGCGACCTGCCCTTCAAGTCCACCGTGCGCACCACTTACCAGGGGCAGGACGTCGGCGTCGCCCACGCCTGCGGCCACGACATCCACACCTCGGTCGAGCTGGGTGTGGCCGCGATGCTCGCCGACGCGCGCGCCGAGCTGCCGGGCACGGTGGTCTTCGTCTTCCAGCCGGCGGAGGAGGGAGCCCCGCCCGGCGAGCCTACCGGCGCGCGGTTGATGCTCGACGAGAAGCTCTTCGGCGACCTGCAGCCGAAGGCGATCTTCGGCCTCCACAGCAAGCCCGAGCTCGACGTCGGCAGCGTCTCCATCGCGCCGGGGCCGGTCTACGCCGCCGTCGACCGTTTCCGCATCAACTTGCGCGGCAAGCAGTCGCACGGCGCCTATCCCCACCAGGGTGTCGACCCCATCGTCATGGCCTCGCAGGTGGTGCTGGCGCTGCAGACCATCCGCTCGCGCACGCTCGACCCGCTGGCGCCGAGCGTGGTGACGGTGGGCATCCTGCGCAGCGGCGAGCGCTTCAACATCATCCCCGGCGAGGCCTACCTCGAGGGCACCGTGCGCACCTACGGCGGCGACGTCGAGTCGACGGTCGAGCGCCGCATGCGCGAGATCCTCGACGGCATCACCAGGGCGATGGGGGGCACTTACGAGCTCGCCTGGGAGCAGACGACGCCGGCGACGGTCAACGATGCCGCGCTCGAGCCCAGCGTGCGCCGCTCGCTGGAGGCGGCGCTCGGCGGCGACAAGGTAGTCACCGCCGAGCCGGTGATGGGCGGCGAGGACTTCGCCTACTTCGCCAACGTGCTGCCCGCCGTCTACTTCAACCTCGGCACCCGCGAGCCGGGCGGCAAGTCGGGCGGCCTGCACACGCCCGACTTCCGCGCTCCCGACAGCGCGGTCAACGCGGGGATGCGGGCGATGAGCCGGGTGCTCGTCGACTTCCTGCAGGCGGGCGGCCGATCTCCCGCACGGTGAACGGGCCGCTGCGCCGCGTCGGCGCCTCACCGGCGCTCGCCGTGATCGCCGCCTCGACCGCGCGCCTTTCGTAGCCGTGCCGGAGCAGGTACTTCCACGGCGACCGCAAGGGCGGCGTGGCGAAGACGTCGAGCAGTACGACGCGGCCGCCGCGGCTGACGCAAGCGTCGATCCGCTGCGTGAGGCGCGGCAGGCCGGTGGCCGTGGGCTCGGCGAGCGCCAGGTCGACGATGCTCAGGCGCGGGACCTCGCTCGCCCGCGGCGACAGGCCGAGGAGCAGCTGCGCCTCGTCGAAGCCGGGGAAGACGACCAGGCAGGCGCCGGCGACCTCGCGCTCGATCAGCGCCACGCGTTCCGCGCGCGGGTAGAAGAGACGTTGGGTCGCGACCTCGCCGACGTTCCACAGCAGGGCCGCCGCGCCTAGTGCAACGGCGAGCCGCGTCACGGGGTCACGCAGCCGGGCTGCCGGTACGCCGGCGGCAACGGCGCCGAAGATCGGCGCGAGCTGGAAGTAGAACTGGTCGTCGGAGTTGTTCCAGAAGACGCCGAAGGCGAGGACCGCCGAGACCCAGGCCAGCGCCAGCGGTAGCACGGGGGACCACTCCGCACGGCCGTCTGGAGCCTGGCGCCGCGGCGCGGTGATGAAGATCGCGAGCGCCACGACGGCCGCCGCGAAGGCCAACGCGGGCATCAGCGCGGCGAGGGTCACGGGCTGCCGGTCGCGCAGCAGCGCGGCCGGAGCCGTGAGATCGACCAGGCTGCTCGCGGCGCCGTAGGCCGAGCGCATCAGCGCGGTGAGCACCCCGGATGGGGACGCGACCATGCCGTAGGCGTCCGTTGCGCGCGCCGGGGTGGCGCCGCCGTCGTAACGCGTCAACCATGCGAAGAAGCCGATGGGGTCGGTCCTTGGCAGCCAGGCGACGAGCAGCGGCGGTACGGCCGCCAGCGTCATGCCGGCGGCGATGGCCGCGGCGCTCGTCGCCGCCGCTCGCGGCTGCTGCCGCGACAGATGCCGCCACGCGACCGCGGCCGCCAACGTCACGCCGAGCAAGGCGTTCGAGACGAAGCAGAGCGCGGCGAGGCCGACGGCGGCGCCGAGCGCCAGCGACAGCCCGCGGCGGTCCCCTTCGAGACGGCGCACGGCAACCGCCGCCACCAGCACCACAAGCGGCATCTGCACCATCTGCACTTCATCCGACACCCAGAGCCGCAGGAACGCCGAGGAAAACGCCACATACGCGGTGGCCTGGTTCGCCAGCAAGCGCGTGGTAGCCAGACGCGGCGCCACCAGCAGCCGAAAGAGCGCCAGGGCGACCGCGCCGCTGATGCCGCTGAGCACCTTGAGCACGTCCGCCGGGTGCCAGTGGCAACCCGCAAGCCTCCACAGCGTCACCCAGGCCGCCGCGAGCGGGTCGAACAGCAGGTGGTTCGGGTTGAGGTGCCAGCGGCCGGTGGAGAAGACGACGCTCTGCCCGAGCCCGTCGGTGGAGACGAAGCCGTTGGGCAGCACCGCCAGCGCCAGCGCCGGCACCAGCAGCCACGCCAGCGCGTCGAGGCGGTGGTGGCGGCCGGTCGGCGAGGTCGGTGGCGAGGCAGGCAAGGTTGTTAGAATCGCCCTTCTTCGGCCAAGCCGCGGTGTCGCGGGCCCACAACGAGTCAGCGCGAGGAACGCACGTATGGAATCACACGGCGCCTTCCCCAGCCGTCACGGTCTCGGGCAGCACGGTCTGCACGGGCTGCGGCGGGTGTTCTGGAACCTCTCGCCGGCGGAGCTGCACGAGCACGCCATCACCCGCGGCGAGGGGCGCCTGTCGTCGAGCGGCACGCTGGTGGCGCTCACCGGCAGCCACACCGGGCGGTCGCCGAACGACAAGTTCCTCGCCAAGGAACCCGGCAGCGAGCACGACATCTGGTGGGGCAGGGTGAACCGCCCGCTCGACGGCCACCACGTCGAGCGCCTGCACAAGAAGCTCACCGACTACCTCGCCGGCCGCGACGTCTTCGTCTTCCAGGGCTACGCCGGCGCCGACCCCGCCCACCGCCTGCCGGTGCGCGTCATCACCGAGTACGCCTGGCACAGCCTCTTCGCGCAGAACATGTTCCTGCGCGAGACCGACGGCGCCAAGCTCGAGGCCTTCGAGCCCGGCTTCACCGTCATCGACGCTCCCGGCTGCATCGCCGAGCCCGACGACGACGGCACCCGCTCGGGCACCTTCATCGTCCTCGACTTCGGCCGCCGCATGTCGCTCGTCGGCGGCACGCAGTACGCGGGCGAGATCAAGAAGGGCATCTTCTCGGTGATGAACTACCTGCTGCCCAAGCAGGACGTCTTCTCCATGCACTGCAGCTGCAACTACGGGCGCGACAAGGACGACGTGGCGCTCTTCTTCGGTCTCTCCGGCACCGGCAAGACAACGCTCTCCGCCGATCCCGAGCGCACGCTCATCGGCGACGACGAGCACGGCTGGAGCGAGCGCGGCGTCTTCAACGTCGAGGGCGGCTGCTACGCCAAGGTCATCCGCCTGTCGCAGGAGGGCGAGCCCGAGATCTGGGCCGCCTCGCACCGCTTCGGCTCGCTGCTCGAGAACGTCGAGCTCGACGAGGTGACGCGCGAGGTGAACTTCGAATCGGCGAAGTACACCGAGAACACCCGCAGCAGCTATCCGCTGACGCTGCTCGACAAGGTGGATCTCGGCGGCCA